>JAIRWE010000198.1 GCA_031253365.1 Oscillospiraceae bacterium
TTAAGGCTGTCGGCTTAATAGCGTCGGTGGCGGTCGAAGGGGCGTTGTACTCCTTCGACCGCCTTTACAGCTATGTCGCGCCCGCCGCCCTGGAAAAATCCGCGCGGGCGGGCGCGCGCGTTTCAATCCCTTTCGGGCGGGCGGGCAAAAAAATCACCGGTATGGTTTTTTCCGTGTCGCGGCGGGAATACGACCGTCGCGACATAAAGAAAATCCACGAGGTTTTGGACGACGAGCCGGTTTTAAGCCCCGAAGCCTTGGCGTTGGCGGTCTGGCTGAAAGAGAACACGTTTTGCACCTATTACGGCGCGGTCGGCTGCGTTCTGCCGCCCGCCGCGCGCGCGGCGGAAACCGCGCGGCGGAGCGCGTCGGAAAAATCACGGCGCGTGGTGCGGCTCGGCGAAACCGACGACACGGATTTCGACGCGCTCACGCCTAAGCAAAAATCCGTCGTTCACGCGCTTGAGAACGGTTCGGCAAGCGTAAAGGAGCTTTGCTACCTATGCTCGGTAACTCCCGCCGTCGTTACCAATCTTATGAAAAAGGGCGTTTTGGAAGAGTGTCCCCCGCCCGTCGAAACCCCCTGCGCGGATGAACCCTTCGCGCGGGGGACGGACGGCGTCGTCCTGACCGCCGCGCAGGAGGAAACCTTTGCGGGGCTGCGCGCGCTTATGAAATCGGACGGGCCTAAGTGCGCGCTTTTACGCGGCGTGACGGGCAGCGGCAAGACGTCGGTGTTCCTGAAGCTGATAGACGAGAATCTGCGCGACGGAAAAACCGCGATTGTGCTTGTCCCCGAAATTTCGCTCACCCCGCAGGCGGCGGCGGTTTTCACGGGGGCTTTCGGGGCGGCGGCGGCGATAATCCATTCGGGATTGTCAATGGGGCGCAGAGCCGACGAGTATGAGCGCGTGAAAAGCGGTCGGGCGCGCATAGTAATCGGCACGAGAAGCGCGATTTTCGCGCCGCTGGAAAATATCGGAATCATCATCATCGACGAGGAGGGCGAACATACCTATAAATCCGAGCGTTCCCCGCGCTATCACGCCCGCGACATAGCGAAGCAACGCTGTTTCAGGCACGGGGCGTTGCTCCTTTTGGCATCGGCGACGCCTTCGCTTGAAAGCTATCACAAAGCCAAAACCGGCAGGTATTCCCTTTTTGAGCTGAGCGAGCGTTACGGGAAAAACCGGCTGCCGGACGTTTACACGGTCGATATGAAAATCGAGGCGGCTTTGGGCAACAAAGGCAATTTCAGCGAACCTCTCGTGAAGGAGCTGCGCGCGAACCTCGAACGCGGGGAACAGTCGCTCATACTTTTGAACAGACGCGGCTATTTCACCCACCTGTGCTGCATCGCCTGCGGGGAAGTGTTCATGTGCCCGCGCTGCGGCGTTCCCCTGACGTACCATAAGGCGGGGGATAACCTGTCCTGCCACTATTGCGGCTTCCTGAAGCCGAGCGCCGCCGATTGCGAAAAATGCGGAAGCCGCTTCATAAGGCGGACGGGAACGGGAACCCAACGCGCCGAAGACGAACTCGGGGCGCTTTTGCCCGGGGCGCGGATTCTCCGTATGGACGCGGACACGACAATGACGAAAGGCGCGTATGAGCGCGCCTTCGGCAGCTTCGGCAACCGCGAATACGACGTTGTGCTCGGAACGCAGATGATAGCCAAAGGCTTGGACTTTTCAAACGTAACGCTGGTGGGCGTGCTGCTCCTCGACAAGTCGCTTTACAGCGGCGACTATCTCGGTTATGAAAGGACTTTCTCGCTGATTACGCAGGTGGTCGGGCGTTCGGGGCGCGGCGACAAAAGGGGGCGGGCGTACTTACAGACCTACACGCCGGAGCATTACGTGCTGAATTTGGCGGCGCGGCAGGATTACGCGTCGTTTTACGAGCAGGAGGCGGAGATAAGGAAAACCCTGCTGTTTCCGCCGTTTTGCGATTTTTGCGTCGCGGAATTTTCGTCCCTCGCGGAAAAAACCGCCGAAGAGGCGGCGCGGGCTTTCGCGGAAATATTCGCCGAAAGGCTTCGGCGGGAGGAAAAGCCCCTGCCCATTCGCGTTCTCGGACCGGTGAAAAGCGGCGCGGGCAACCTGAACGGCAGGTTCAGATACAGGCTGATAGTCAAATGCAAAAACTCGGCCGCGTTTCGCGCCGTAATGAGCGAGTCGCTCGTCGCCGCGAACCTCGATAAACGGTTCGCTTTTTGCAAAATAAGCGCGTGGTTTGAATAAGAGGGCGGGGCTATTCTTTGATACTTTGGATTTCCACCAGGTGTTTGTACAGCCCGCCTTTTTCCATAAGCTCGCGGTGGTTCCCCTTTTCCGCGATTACCCCGTCTTTGAGGACGATTATGCAGTCCGCCCGCTTGACCGTGGACAGCCTGTGCGCTATGACAATCAGCGTTCGGGAACCCGCGATTTTTTGGATGGCGTTTTGGATTTCCCGCTCGGTGTCGGTGTCCACCGCCGAAGTCGCTTCGTCCAAGAGCAGCACGGGCGCGTCGCACAGAAGGCTCCGCGCTATGGAAATGCGCTGTTTCTGACCGCCCGAAAGCCGCATCCCGCGTTCGCCCACGACCGTATCGTAACCGAGCGGCAGAGCGCTTATAAAATCGTGGATACAGGCGGTTCGCGCCGCTTGCTCAACCTGCCCGTCCGCGGCGAGGGGGTTGCCGTAACGGATATTGTCCCCGATTGTTCCGTTGAACAAAAACACGTCCTGCAAAACCATGCTGATGTTTTTCCGCAGACTGTTCAGGCTCATGTCCTTTATGTTCATGCCGTCGATTAAAATTTCGCCGCCCGTCACGTCGTAAAACCTCGGAAGCAGCGCGGCAAGCGTGGTTTTCCCCACGCCCGTCGGACCTATGACCGCGAACAGGCTTTTCCTCGGAACCGTGAAGCTGATGTCCCTCAGCGAATAACCATCGTCGCCGTAGCTGAACTCCACGTCCCTGAACTCGATGTCGCCCTTCAAAACGCCGACGTGTACGGCGTCGGGCGAGTCTTTTATGTCCGGGGCGGTTTCAAGGATTTCAAACACGCGCTCGCCCCCCGCTATTCCCGACTGCATATCCTCAATCAGCCGCGCCATTGTTCCCACCGGTCCGTAGAACACGCTTAAATACAGCAAAAACGCCACTATTTCATCTATCCTCATGCCGCTGCCGCTCAAAACGAGGTACCCGCCGACAAAGACGACGATTACGTTGCCCGCGGAGGTCGCGAAACCGATAAGCGGGTGCATTACCGCCGAGTAAAACAGGGCGCGGATAAGGGCTTTGGCGTGGCGGCGGGATTGTTCCGACACGTTTTTTTCCTCGCTGTCCTGCCGGTTGAAAATCTGTAT
>JAIRWE010000158.1 GCA_031253365.1 Oscillospiraceae bacterium
CTGTCCCCCTTGGTTTTTTTCTGTATTTTTGGGCTTTTTGGACGGCTTATCCGGCTTGGGCGAAATAATCGCGGTGTACAACTTACCTTCCAGCTTCGACGGCTTATCGTCGGGGACGCCCGCCTCCGAACAAGCCGCCTTGAAGTTCTCCATCAGCTTCCTTCCCAAATCGAAGTGCGTAACCTCCCTGCCTTTGAAGCGGATGGTCACCTTGACTTTATCGCCCGCTTTAAGGAACTTAATCGCGTGGTTCACCTTCGTGTTGAAATCGTTGGCGTCTATGTTAAGGGAAAGTCTTACTTCCTTTAATTGCGTTTGCTGCTGGTTCTTGCGTTGGTCCTTCTCGCGCTTGGACTGCTCGAAACGATACTTCCCGTAATCCATTATACGGCAGACGGGAGGCGCCCCCTGCGGCGCGATTAACACGAGGTCGAGGTTGGCTTTATCGGCAAGCGCCTGCGCGTCCCTGCCGGACATGATACCGAACGCCTCGCCCTTTTCGCCGACGACGCGAACCTCCGGCAATCGGATTTCGCCGTTGATTAGCAGATTTTTCGTGCTGATAAAAGTACACTCCCTTTCAGAGGATTCCGCTCCCCTGCCATTATATACGATGTTTTTTTGTTTGTCAAGCGTTTTGGAAAAGTTTATTGGCAGGTTGCCTACTCCTTGCCGTGCGCCTTGGCGTATTCCCGAACGTCCTCTATGCGGTTGTCGGAACGCCGCTTCAACAGCTCGGTCACGGAGGGGCTTGTCTTTACCATATAAAAGTAATTCTTCGCCTCGTCAAGGTTGCCCAATCTGAAATTCAGCTCGCCGATTACATAACACACCTGCTGCGTCTGCTTTTCGGAGATGTTGAAGTTCGTGTAGGCGTACTGATAGTTTTCAAGCGACTGCTTCGCGGCGTAAAGCTCCATTTTCTCGTCCTTGCAATCGGCGTAAAGCCTGCTGACCTTATGCCAAAGCCCCCCCGCCGTGAGCTGATAGTCGGCGAAAAGCACGGGGGTGCAAAGGAGAGCCAAATAATAGCCGGCAAAAACGGCGAAGGTGTCCCTGTCCCGCCCCGTTTGTATGCGCGTATCCAGCTTATACTTGCCGACAAGTTGGTTGATTTTGTCGGCGAGCTTTACCGACGTGTCGGCGAACGAATGGTAATCGACGCTGAAAAGGCAGTTGGGGCAGGTGGTGATTTCATAATAGAGCGGCTCCGCGTCCTTGTACCTCACGCGGGAATCGGGGTCGGTTCCCTGCTGCCTTAACCTTGACATGAACACCCCCAGATTGTCGAAAACGTGCCCGCAAAGCGGACAGGTCGCCTTCGTGCAGTAAACGAGCTGCTCGTTGGAGTTCATAAGCCCCAGCGTGTAGCTGCCGTGCCCTTCCGGGAACAGCTTGCTTTTCCCGGAAGGCGCATCGCTGTCCGTCTTTCTCAGCTTGCCCAACTCGGCGTCGGCTTCCGACAGCCGACGGCAGATGTTCTCGGCGACCGACAGCGCCGTGTCCGTGTAATCGCGGAAAAATTCCTTGACGTTTTCGCGCGTGATGATGAACGCCAGGACTTCCTGCGTCAGCGCGACCAAGGTTTCGGTCTGCGCGCTGTCAAGGAAAAGCGACTGCTCGCAGTGGAAGCTCCCCGGCCCGATAACCTTCACGCAGGTTTCGACCGCGCTCTTGTAATTCTTGTAGACGCCCGCGTTGCCTTTCAGCACGACGACCATCCCTTTTGACAGCGAGGAACCCTCCTTGACGATGACCTCGCCCATCGGGAATTTCTTCGGGCTTATGGTTTCGGAACTGTTAATCGCCATACCCACCCACTTTCCGCATCCTAAATCCTAAATCCTAAATCCTAAAACCTAACTCACCGACGCGTTCAGCTTGTCGATTTGCGCCGTCACGACGGCAAGCTCTTCGTCTCTCATCTGCGTGTACGACTCGCCGTGAACCAGCACGTATTTCGTGATGCGCTCCACGGAGTTTTCATAAACGTCCTTGCTGCCCACTTCCTCGCCTATGCCGTTCTTGAAATCGAACACGGGGTATAAGTCGCGCACGGTTTCGTCCAAGATGTCAAGCTGCCTGTCCGTCCAGCCGTAGTCGATTTGGAGTTTGTTGCGCGCCTGCTGCTTGATTTCCGGGTCCCTCACCGTCAGGACGACGCACTGCGTCCAGGCTTTGAAAGCGTCGGGGTTCTTGGAACCGGAACAGAACATATACGATTCCTGCCGCATCTGCTGATAATACTTGTCGGAATACGGGTCGCGCGGGTAAGGCACGAGCTGGATTTCGTCGTCCGCCCAGCCGTCCTTGTCGCGGTAATTGTGGAGCATTTCGTTGTACCACCACTGCCCGTTATCCCACAGGAGGATATTGCCGCTCCTGAACTCCTGATAGTTCATGCTCCAGTTGTTCAGCTCGTGCTGCGGGTAGCGGTAATTGCGGACGCTGAGGATATAAACCATGTCCATGACGGCTTCCACCCTCGCGTCGAACATATTGTTGACCAACTTGCCGTTTTCAAGCGTAATCAGCCCCTTGCCGGTGGTGCAAATCAGCGATTCGTCGGGGTCCCAGCCGCTGACGGAATACTTGCCGTTCGCGGGGTCCGAGAAACCCACGCATATTTCAAGGAACTTATCCCAGTCCCACTGCCCCGCCTTATAGAGGGTGTAAGGGTCTTCCAGCCCCGCCGCGTCCATTATGCTTTTCCTGTACCACAGGAAATACGACGGCACAAGCTCGGTAACGGCGCAGTAGTTTTTTCCCCCCCACTCGAACAGCTTGATGACGTCGGCGGACTCCTGCCATTCGGGCGCGGATAAATCAATCACGCCGTCTATGGTCTGGAACAGGTTGGCGTAAACGCCGTAGGGGTAATAGCGCGCCTCAAACGGGAATATATCGGGGGAGTCGCCGGAGGTGATTTTCTTCGCCAGCTGCACGTAGCGCTGGTCATAATGCCCGCAGTTCCAAAACTCCACGATGTCCGTGTCCTCTTCGTTTTTCTGCGCGGGAACGCCGTACCTCGCCCTGAACAGCTCCGCCGCCGGGGAGGTTTCGTCAATCCAGTTCCCGCCCGAACCCGGCCACGAAAGAAACTTGATTTTTTCGGTGATTTGAACGTCGGGGAGCGCCTCGCTGCCCACAATCTTGGACACCGCGGCGATTACCCCCGCGTGGTGTTCGTTGCGCCGCTGCTCCTCGACGTCGCGGGTTCCGCCGCCGCCGCACGCGGTAACGGAGAGAACCAGACCCGCAACCAATGTAAGAACCGCCAATTTTTTCATAACCTTAAACTGCCTTTCTTTTTTTTATTGAGTAGTTTTTCCGGAGATTACAGCGTAAGCCACAAAGCGGGGCGAACGCCGTCATAGTCGATGATATCGTGACCGAAGACGTAGACATAGCCGCGGTCGCCGACGGCGGCGGCGCGACCACTAACGTCGCCCGGCGACCGGAGCCACCAACCGAAGGCTTCGCCTTCATCAATGGTGTATTCTTCTTCATAATAATTATCGTAATATGTGCCGCCCACGTGGCAGGCTATCCTGTCGTCGTTGTATTGGTCGTCTATCAACCAGTCTCTGTCCGGATTGCCGTTTTTTAACTGCCCGCCGTCGCAGAAGTATTTCACCACTACCTCAATGCTTAACAGGAAGATATGGTCGTCGGTGTCGTTCCCGCCCGGCGTGCCGTACCATTGATTGTCCTCGTTGCCGATTTTGGTCTTGACTATCTTCGCCTTGTCTTTTTTGTCGAACGAGTTGTAAAACTCGCCGTTAAGATAAGCGCGTAAATCGCAGGTTTCCCAGGTTACTACTTCCTGTTTTTCATTATACGCCCTGTCGAATATTACTTTGTCGGTGATGATTAAGGCTTTGCCGTCTTTTTTATCAAGCACGCGCCAGTCATACCCGCCGAAGCGGATTGTTTCGTAATCGGAAGCGGGCGGCTGTGTCGTCGCGGGCGGTCCGGGGGTAGGCGTGGGCGATTGTGTCGTCGCGGGCGGTTCGGTGGGCAGCGCTTCGCCTGTTAAATTCAGCCACAAAGCGGGGCGAACGCCGCCATTGACGAAGACATGGTTGCCGAGGACGTTGACACTGCCGTTGAGGAAGACGTTGGCGGCGTAGATACTAAGGCTGCCCGGCGACCGAAGCCACCAACCGGATGCATTTCCTTCTGAATTATAGGCGACTCTTGCGTTATCGTCGCTGAAATATTCGTTCGCTTCGTCAATGCTCAACAAAAAGATTTTGTCGGTCGTATCGTTGCCGCCCGGCGTCCCGTATGCCGGATTATCGTTGTTTATTACCTGCGTTTCGGCGACCCGCGCTTTGTCCGCTTTGCCGAACGAGTTATAAAACTCGCCGTTCAGGTATGCGCGTAAGTCGCAGGTTTCCCAGGTTACTACTTCCTGTTTTTCATTATACGCCCTGTCGTCTATTACTTTGTCGGTGATGATTAACGCCTTGCCGTCTTTTTTATCAAGCACGCGCCAGTCATACCCGCCGAATTGTATTATTTCGCCGACCGTCGCGGTTAGGGCGGGCGGCTCGGTCGGCGCGGCGTCCGACGTTACGGTTCTGCGGGGTTCCGGTTCGTCCCGGTAAACGCCGTCTCCGCCGCCGCCGCACGCGGTAACGGAAAGCGCCAAACCCGCAACCAACAAAACAGCCAATCTCTTCATAACCCTAAATCCTAAATCCTAAAACCTAACCCGAATACTCCGCTATCTTTTTGTCAAGGGCGTCCCTCGCTTCCCGCACAAACGGGATTTTGTCGTACATTTCGCGTTTTTCCTCGATCAGTTCGGCGGGAATCCCCTGCGCCCTGTAATCCTCGATCGAATGGGTATAGACCCAAGCGGGCGAATACAGCCTGCCGTTATAAAACACCGAATATTCCGAGGCGAAACGCTCGTTGACTTTCGCGTCGTCGTAGGTGAATATGACGTCAAAATCCTCGTCGGTCAACACGAACCACCACAACTCCGAAGCGTCAACGTCCGCCCACTCGGACATCGTCTCGTATTGCTTTTTGTACATCTCGCGAACGGCGTTTTCATCCGGTTTGAAAGCCTTCAAAAGCGAATACAAATTCGCGTGTCCGGTCAAAGAGGGTTCGCTTTCCTCGGTTAATAAATTCTCAAAGCTCCATTTGTCATACGCCTCAACCGATACAAAATCCGCGATTTCGGCGGATATGCCCTCTATTTTCTTGACGCCGGGCTCATAGTACATCGCCAACCCGTCTCCTCCGCCCTGTTCCCCGAACGGCGGGGGCATATCGTCGTTTTCGCCGCTTTGATTTTGCCCGCAGGAGCAGAAAAACACAACCGCCGCAACGCCGAGTGCCGTAAATTTAGTTAGTCTTTTCACAGTTATCACCGTACCTTTCTTGTATCAACTTATCTCATTAAAAAAAAGTTGGGGATTATAAGTGGTGGTATTATACGGATTGAAATAATCCCCATAGTAAGAGTAAACGCCTTCAAGGTTATTTATATCGAAATGCAAGTGATTGCCCGTTGAGCCACTTCCTTTTTCTCCAACATAACCTATCAAAGTGTTTTTAGTGACGTTATCACCTACATTTACTTTTACATCGTTCAAAGTGTTCATGTGCAGATATCTTACAGTCAATCCGGATTCTAACCTAACGACCACAAACCAACCCGTCGTAGATTGATCACCCCTGTACACCACTTTCCCTTTGCCGACCGAATACATACTATACCCGCCACAGATGTTTTCCCCATTGCCGTTATACTTAACAATATCCACTCCTTTATGTGAAGGTCCCCAAAAACCGGTAGATGGAATACTTGTCGCTAATTGCGGACTTTTGAACATATACGACCATTTTAAGTCCGCCACATAGGATGACGAACCTACGCTCCCACCCAAAATCGTAAAACTGCACGTTCCCGTAATTAAAGGCGTCAACAACAAGGTATAGCTTACACCCGCCTTTAGATAACAGCACAAGGGGCTACCGGAAGTGGGGCTATCTTTGTTGATTAAAACGGTGTTCCCATTTTTCAGTGCAACGTCAATAGGCATCGGTGGAGCGGAAAAATAAAACTTATAAATTCCCGACGAAGACACGGACACCGGGTACGAAACGGCAGTGTTCGGCGTCGATATGCTACCGGGCTGGGTAAAAGGCAATGTTAATCCCGCAGACTCAATGGAGAATAAATTTAGGCATATACACACCGCGACTGTTATCGAAAATGATTTCAATTTTTTCATAACCTTTAACTCGCCTTTCTTTTTTTTCGGAAGCACCCTCCCTAACAAACTAACAACTAACAACTAAATCCTAACTCCTAACCCACCGACGCGTTCAATTCCTTCACCCTGTTGTCGATTTCCGCCGCGTATTCCTGACGCACCTGAGTGTAGGAGTTGGCGTGAACCAGCACGTATTTGGTGACGTACTCGACGGGCTTTTCGTACAAATCCTTGCCGCCGATGTCCTCCCCTATGCCGTTCTTGAAGTCAAAGACGGGCGACAGGTCGCGCACGGTTTCGTCCAAGATGTCAAGCTGCTTGTCCGTCCAGCCGTAGTCGCGCTTTAACTTGTCGCGCGCCTGCTGCTTGACCTCCGCCTCCCTCGACGTAAGCACGAGGCACTGTGTCAGGGCTTTGAAGCCCTCCACGTTTTTAGAGCCGGAACAAAGCATGAAAGCCTCGTGGCGCATCTGCTGATAATACTTGTCCGAATACGGGTCGCGCGGGTAAGGCACAAGGTTTATCTCGTCGTCCGCCCAACCCTCCTTGTCGCGGAACTTGTAGAGCATATCGGCGTACCACCACTGCCCGTTGTCCCAGAAAAGGATGTTGCCGCTGCGCCACTCGTTGTGGTTCATCTCCCAGTCGTTGAGGATGTTGTGGGGGTAGCGGTAGTCCCTCGACGCTATGGTGTAGACCAAATCCATGGCGCGTTCCACCCTCGTATCGAACATATTGTTGACCAACTTGCCGTTTTCAAGCGTAATCAGCCCGACGCCCGACGTGCAAATAAGCGATTCGTCCGGGTCCCAGCCGCTGAGCGAGTATTTGTTGTTCGGAATGTCGGAGAACGACACGCACATTTCAAGGAACTTGTCCCAGTCCCACTGCCCCGCCTTGTACAGCGCGTAAGGGTCGTCCAGCCCCGCGCTCTCCAGTATGGACTTCCTGTACCACAGGAAATACGACGGCAGAAGCTCGGTAACGGCGCAGTAGTTCTTCCCGCCCCACTCGAAACGCGAAATAGCCTCGAGCGAATCCGCCCATTCGGGCGAGGTCAGGTCGATTACGCCGTCTATGGTCTGGAACAGGTTGACGTAAACCCCGTAGGGGTAATAGCGCGCCTCGAACGGGAAAATGTCGGGGGCGTCGTCCGACGTGACCCTCTTCGCCAGCTCCTCGTAACGCGCCGCGTAAATGCCGCAGTTGGCGTATTCTATGATGTTTTCCCCCTTGTCCTCCTCGGGGATGCCGTACTTTTGCTTGAACAGCGAACCCGCCGGCGCGGTTTCGTCAATCCATTTTTCGACGTTTTCCCAGCCCAGCAGCTTAATCTTCTTCGTGACCTTGACGTCGGGGAGCGCCTCGCTGCCGAGCAGCTTGGAAACCGCCTCGTCCACGCCCTCGTGACGCGGATTCGTCGTCTGCTCCTCCCTGTCGCCGCCGCCGCCGCCGGAACAGGCGACCGTGTTCAGAACAAGGGCGGCGCCCAATAAAACAACCGCGTATTTTTTCATGGCACAAACTCCTTTACAAAAGACACTTATCCCCCCTATAATACCACCGCCGCCGCCCGTTGTCAATCGGAATTTTTATTTTTCGCCCATATTTTTCTTCCGCGCTGTTGACATTGATAAATTTTTAACGTATAATATCTTAAAAAAAGGGGGAAATTACATGAGGGTATACAATTTCAGCGCGGGACCCGCCGTTTTGCCGCAGGAGGTGCTGGAGCAGGCGGCGGCGGAAATGCTCGACCAAGGCGGCAGCGGGCAGTCCGTCACGGAAATGTCGCATCGCTCGGGCGAATACGGCGCCATTCACGGCGAGTGCGAGGCGCTCTTGCGCGAGGTGATGGGAATCCCGGGAAACTACAAGGTTCTGTTCGTTCAGGGCGGGGCGCATATGCAGTTTGAGATGGTGCCGCTCAACCTTATGCGAAAGGGCAAGGCGGACTTCGTGGTGACGGGGCAATGGGCGGGCAAGGCGTACAGCGAGGCGAAAAAATACGGCGAGGCGAACCTCGTCGCTTCGTCGAAGGACAAAACATTTTCCTACATTCCCGCGCTTGAACCGGAGAAATTCGACAAGGACGCGGATTATTTCCATATATGCCAGAACAACACCATCTTCGGGACGAAATTTTCGGCGCCGCCCGAAACGGGCGACGTGCCGTTGGTCGCGGATATGTCGTCGTGCATCCTTTCCGAACCCGTGGACGTGTCGAAATACGGCTTGATATACGCCTGCGCCCAGAAGAACATGGGGCCGGCGGGGGTCACGACGGTCATAATCCGCGAGGATTTAATCCGCGATTTGAGCGATTCAAAGGTGCCGACCATGCTGCGCTATCAGATATATTCCGAGAACGACTCGCTTTACAACACCCCGCCGACCTACGCGATTTATATGTGCGGGCTGGTTCTTAAATGGCTGAAGAAAAAGGGCGGTCTCGCCGCGATGAAAACCCTGAACGAGAAGAAGGCGGCGATTTTGTACGATTATCTCGACGGCTCCGAAATGTTCGGCGGCACGGTGGAGAAGGAATACCGCTCGCTTATGAACGTCCCCTTCGTCACCGGGAACGGGGAGCTTGATAAAAAATTCATCAAGCGGGCGAAGGAAGAGGGCTTCGTGAACCTTTCCGGGCATCGCTCCGTCGGGGGGATGAGGGCGTCGATTTACAACGCCATGCCGATTGAGGGCGTCGAAAAGTTGGTCGCCTTTATGAAACATTTTGAACAGGAGAACGCTTAATGTACAATATCCTTACCTTGAACAAAATCTCGCCGGCGGGAACGGCGCTTTTCGACAGGGGCAAATACGCCGTGGGTTCCGAAATAACCGCGCCGGACGCCGTTTTGGTGCGGAGCGCGTCCCTGCACGAAACCGAGTTTGGGCCGCGCCTGAAAGCCATAGCGCGCGCGGGCGCGGGCGTGAACAACATACCCGTCGACAAATGCTCCGAAAAAGGAATCGTCGTGTTCAACACCCCGGGCGCCAACGCCAACGCGGTGAAGGAACTCGTAATCGCGGGCTTGCTTATCAGCGGCCGTAAAATCACCGACGCCGTCGAATGGGCAAAGACGCTGAAAGGCAAGGGCGACGAAGTCGGGAAGTTAGTCGAAAAAGGCAAGGGCGACTTCGCGGGGCCGGAAATATCGGGGAAGAAGCTCGGCGTCGTCGGGCTGGGGGCAATCGGCGCGCCGGTGGCGAACGCGGCGTCCGCCCTCGGAATGGAGATATACGGCTACGACCCGTATCTGTCCGTGGACGGCGCGCTGCGGCTTTCCGGGAAGGTTCGTTATGTAAAAAACATTCGGGAGCTGTACGAAAATTGCGATTACATCACCCTGCACGCGCCGGCGGCGGCGGACACGCGGCTTATGATTGACGCGAACGCGATTTCCCAGATGAAAAAGAGCGTGCGGCTGCTTAATTTCGCGCGCGGCGACTTGGTGGACGACGGCGCGGTTATAGCCGCCCTGAACGGCGGCGGAATGAGCGCCTACGTGACGGACTTCCCCTCGGACGCGCTGATGGGGGTGAAGGGCGTCATAGCCATTCCGCATTTGGGCGCGTCCACGCCCGAAAGCGAGGAAAACTGCGCGGTTATGGCGGCGAACCAGCTTATGGATTACCTTGAAAACGGCAACGTCACGAATTCCGTCAACCTGCCCTCGCTTTCCGTGAACAAAACGGGCGATTTCAAGGTCTGCGTCATTCACAGGAACGTGGACGGCGTCCTCACGCTGATTACGAAAGTCGCCGCCGACGCGAACTGCAACATAGAGAACATGGAAAGCAAGTCCAGGACGGATTACGCCTATACCGTGCTGGACGTGAGGGGCAAATCCGAAGGCTTCGCCGAAAAGGTGGGCGAAAGCGACAAGGTTATCTCGGCGCGGGTTATAGTCAATTAACCGAACTCCCAACGCGCTCCCTCGCTGACCTCGCTCAGCCCGTACCTCATCGCGTCCATAAGGTGGTCGAACGCGCCCGCGGGCGTGTTCGTCCTTACGCCGCGCCCGTTCTCCTTCCACGAATAGGACGAAATTTCCCGCAGGAAATTCACGCAGGAGGAGGCTATGACTATCTTATACCCCCTGATGAACTGGATTCCGTGACCGACGCTGTCCTTGCCCTTGCGCGCCTTCCTCACGCCGCGCAGCCCCAGCGAGTACAGCTCGTCGATGCTTTTGGGCTCGGCGGAATCGGCGTAAATCCTTTCCTTGGCGTAACCCATGCTTCGGATTCTCTCGTAAATGTCGCAGTTGGAAAGCCCGTACTCGTACATTTCGTCAAAGACGTAAATGGTCTTGTCGTCGGGGGAAACCATCATGCAGCAAAACGCCGTGGGGTCGTTGGTATAGCCGAAATCCAGCCCGAACGCGGTTTTCATGCGGTGCGCCGCGCCTTTTTCCGCTTTTATCCGCGCTAAGGTGAAGTCCCGCCGCTCCCAATTTTCAAACACCAGCCCGTCCGGAATACCCCATTCGCCGAGTCCCGCGACTCTGTAGCGTTTGGGGTTGTTTTCTTTCATCCGCCTGAAAAGCGCGGCGTCCGCCTCGTCAAGCCATTCGTTGCAGGTGTGGTTGGTGGTCAGCGTGAAAACGTCGTCGTCGTCGCCGCCGCCGTCGAAAAACCTCTTTTTCAGCCAATGGTTTTCGCTCCAAGGGTTGAACGTGAGCGTCACCTGCTTGAACAGCCCCCCGCCCATCTTCCCGCGCAAGGCTTCGTCCAGCGTGTTGAAGTCCTCCTCCGAGGAAATCTCGAAGGCTTCCTCGACCCAAATCCAGCATAATTCGCCCTTTTCCGCCGTAATACTCGTCAGCTTTACGGGGTCGTCCATCCCCCTGAAAAGAATCCGCCCGCCTTTTGAATAACGCAATTCAAGCGTCGAAGTCTTGAACTTCCAAAATTTTCCCACGCCGAGCGCGCGAATCGCCCAAATCAACTCCGAAAAGCAGGAGTTTCTGAGCGAATTGTAAGTTTTCCGGACGACGAGCGAATTGGCGTCCGGGTATCTCATCATGTTGACGATAAACCACAGCGCCGTCGTCCGCGATTTTTTGGAGGCTCTGCCGCCCTTAACGGCGCGGTACCGCCCCTTGAAACGCCAAAACTCGTTGTAACCTCCCCCCACGGTTTCGCGCACACTCACCCATCTTACCACATGGCTCCCTCCTTTGCGCGTTAATTATAACGCTTTTTTCCCCGGCGCGGTGCCAAATTTCCAAAGGGGGGAATTTTCGGGGGTTGCCCCTTGTAATACGGGCTTTTTTGTGGTATAGTGATGGGGAAGGGAGGCGAAAGATATGGCTACCGAAACATTTTTCAAAAAAATAATAATCGGCGAAAAAGCCGCCGACAGATTGATTGCCGAAATGGATACGCCGAAAAATCCGTACACTCCGAAAAGAAGCGCGGCGGAAATACAAAGGAGCGAAGAAGCATGGTGGAGCGAATATCTGTCAAATAAATCCTCAAAAAGGGATTATGAAGAAACCGCCCCTTGTAATACGGGCTTTTTTGTGGTATAGTGATGGGGAAGGGAGGCGAAAGATATGGCTACTTCAACCTTTGATAAGAACATAACCCTTGACGAAAACGCGGCGAAACGGCTTGCCGAAATTTTGGAACAGCCCGCGCCGCCGCGCCCGAACCTCGGGGAAGGCTTTTGGGAAAAAAACAAAAAGGAAGTTGACGAATGGTTATCTCGGTTCGGGAAATAATCGACGGCGGCGCGCGGGAACCCGCTCTTAACGCTATATCGCGTTTTTCTTGCCGCGATAAGGACGTGGAGAGTTTTTTGAAAAATAAGGCGTTGGAATTTGAACGCCGCGACAAAGCCCGCACATATTTGATTTATGACGGCAACAAAAGCGCGCTTTTGGGGTATTTCACGCTGTCTCTTAAAGCGTTGCCTTTTACCGAGAACACTTCCAAAAATACGATAAAATCCATTGACGGATTTTCCAAAGACATACGCGCGGTCGGAATAATCCTCATCGGGCAGTTCGGTAAGGATACGGAACTGGCGAAGGATATAGACGGCGGACATTTGCTTGATATATGTATAGAAACTGTTTATGCCGCCCAAAAGATAGTCGGCGGAAGGTTTGTCCTCTTGGAATGTCAAGAAATCGATAAAATTGTTTCGTTTTACGAAAGGAATGGGTTTAAGGCTCTGCAATACGATGAAAATGATAAATATTTGCAAATGGTGAGGCGGTTATGACGGCGGCGCGGGTCAAGGTAAGATTACGGAAAGGAGGCGAAAGATATGGAGCGGTTTACGAGAATCAGCCATGATATTGGCGTAATTGACGGCGGCGCCCTTACTGCCTCAAAAACGCGATGTCGTCCCTGTAATGCGCCGCCAGCTCGAATTCCAGCATCCTCGACGCTTCTTTCATAAGCGCGGTGTATTTTTTGACCAACGCTTCTTTTTCCGGGCGCGACAGCCGCTTCGCCCGGCTCGTTTCTTTCTTGGTAATCTCGATTATGTCGCGTACCTCTTTGACGATTGTTTTGGGGACTATTCCGTTTTCGGCGTTGAACCGCTCCTGGATTTCGCGGCGGCGGCAGGTTTCGCGGATTGCCGCCTCCATTGAGCGGGTAACGCTGTCGGCGTACATGATTACCTCCCCGTTCGCGTTGCGCGCCGCCCTCCCTATCGTCTGAATCAGCGAGGTTTCGCTTCGGAGGAACCCCTCCTTGTCCGCGTCGAGAACGGCGACCAACGACACCTCCGGCAAGTCCAGCCCTTCGCGCAGCAGGTTTATCCCCACGAGGACGTCAAACTCGCCCAGCCTTAAATCCCGTATTATCTCCATGCGCTCCATGGTGTCGATGTCGTGGTGCATATACTTGACCTTCACGCCCAATTTTTCCAGATAAAACGTCAAATCCTCCGCCATGCGCTTCGTCAGCGTGGTGACGAGGACGCGCTCCCCGCGCTCCGAACGCCTGTTTATTTCGGAAAACAGGTCCTCCACCTGCCCCTCGGCGGGCTTGACCGTCACTACGGGGTCGAGAAGCCCGGTGGGGCGTATGACCTGTTCGACCACGCGCGCGCTTTTCTCCCGCTCGAAAGCCGCGGGCGTGGCGGAAACGAATATCACCTGATTGATTTTTTCATAAAACTCGTCGAAGCTCATGGGGCGGTTGTCGTAGGCGGAAGGCAGGCGGAACCCGTAATCGACGAGGTTTTTTTTGCGCTGCGAGTCGCCGCCGTGCATGGCGCGAACCTGCGGCAGCGTCACGTGGCTTTCGTCGACCATGAGGAGGAAGTCCTCCGGGAAATGGTCTATGAGCGTAATCGGCACGCTCCCCGGTTCGCGCCCCGACAAAATCCGCGAATAGTTTTCCACGCCCTTGCAGGTGCCGATTTCGCGGAGCATCTCAATGTCGTGCAGGGTGCGCCCGACGATTCTCTGCGCCTCAATCAGCTTGTTTTCCCCGGTGAAAAATTCCGCCCGCTCCCTCATTTCGCGCTCTATTTCTTTCAGGGCGACTTCCAGCGCGTCTTTCCCCACCATGTAGTGCGTCGCGGGAAGAACGGCGACGTGGCTCATCCGGCGCACGGGTTTGCCCGTGACCGTTTCGATTTCGGTGATTTTTTCTATTTCGTCCCCGAAAAATTCCACGCGCAGGGCACGCTCGGAGGGGCTGCTCGCGGGGAATATTTCAAGAACGTCGCCCCTCGCGCGAAACTTGTTCCTCACGAAGTTCACGTCGTTGCGCTCGTATTGAATCTCGGCCAACCGGCGCATAACGTCCTCGCGCGAGATTTCCATGCCCTTGCGCAGGGAAACGGCGTTTGAACGGTATTCCTCCGGCCCGCCTATGCTGAAAATGCACGAAACGCTGGCTACGATAATCACGTCCCGCCGTTCCGCGAGGGAAAACGTCGCCGAGTGGCGCAAGCGGTCGATTTCGTCGTTGACGTCGCTGTCCTTTTCGATAAAGGCGTCCGTGGCGGGGATATAGGCTTCCGGCTGGTAATAGTCGTAATAGCTCACGAAAAACTCGACGGCGTTATCGGGGAAAAATTCCTTGAACTCCCCGCAAAGCTGGGCGGCAAGCGTCTTGTTATGCGCCAGGACGAGCGTGGGGCGGTTGAGCGCGGCGATTATGTTCGCCATCGTGAAGGTCTTCCCCGAACCCGTCACCCCCATGAGGCACTGCTCCTTGTCCCCGCCGCGAACGCCTTTCACGAGGGCGTCGACGGCGGGCGACTGGTCCCCCGCGAGTTTGAAATCCGACTTCAAAATAAATTTATCCATACCGGCGACCTCAACGCGAAACGGGCGGTGGTCAGAAATAACCGCCGCCCGTTATCATGCTTATTATTCGTTCTTGAACAGGTCGTCGGCGGTCTTGTCGAAGGCGTTGCCGGAGGGTTCCTCAAACAAATCGTCGGCTTTCCCCGCCTCCTCCTCGTTTATGGAAGACACCATGTTCTTCAAATCCTCTATATCCTTTTTGATGTTCTCGCTCGCCTCTTTCACCGCCCCGACGGTTTCCTCGCCTTTTTTGACCATATCCTTGGTACGAATGTCCTTGATTGTTTCGGCCGCCTTGTCCGCGCCCGTCTTAATCGCGCCGACCGCGAACAGCCCCCCTTTGCGCAGCTTGTCCTTGTAGCTTTCCTTGACGAAAACGCGGGGTTCCTCCTCCGAGGGCGCGTCGTCCTTCTTCTTCTCGAACACCTTCCTGCCGACGACATAACCCACGCCCACCAACGTCGCCACACCGAAAACCGCCGTTGAAAATTTCATAAAACCTTCCTCCTTTGAAAAAAATTATGTTTGTTGAAAATTCACGCCCCGCATTCACAGGTTACAGGAACCAGGAACCTGGAATCCGGCTCCTGTATCCCGAAACCTGTAAATATTATATACTTTTTTTTCGCGAATGTAAAGGCTTTTTGAAAATTATTTACGGCGGGGTGGTGAAAAAAGCCGCCCGTTTTCGGGCGGCTTGTCGGATTATTCAGGCTACTATTTGCTCAATTTGAATTTCTTTGCCTTTGTCAATAAGCGCGTCCATTTCCGTTCCCATGTCTCTGGGTATGTCAACGGGAACTACGGCGAAGCGCGAAAACGCGGCTGCCGCTGACGGGGCAAAACTTGAGCTGTCAGCCGACAAGTTTTCGCCTTATTTGCCGGTATCGAAAACAGGGCAGGTCGTGCCTGCTCGGCTGCGGCTAAGAGGACTTGAACCTCCACCGGGTAACCCCGACTAGAACCTGAATCTAGCGCGTCTGCCAGTTCCGCCATAGCCGCGAATCATAAATTATTCAACCGATTTTTCTTTATAAACGCGGCGAAGTCCCTGTATGATATATTAAGGTCGACGTCGCCGTTTATTCCGGAAATCCTGCCGGTATGCGAATATTGCCACATATAGTAATTGCCCGCGTATGTGGTGGCGTTCACGCCGGTATGCGCCACCCAGACCGCGTATTTGTCGCGGACGGACGCGTCGAGGAGATTTTCGAGCCAGCTTTTGTACGAATACATTATCGGGTAATAACCCGCGTCCATAACAATCGTAAAGAAAGCCTCCGCCATTTTTGACGGGTCGTCCGTGTAGTACCCCCTCAATTCTTCCATGTCAAGCGCGACGGGATAGGTTATTTTATAATCCTTCAAAAGTTTTACGAGGAACTTCGCTTCCGTTTTTATTTCGCTCACGGTTTTCGCGTAGCTGTACATGTACACGCCGATTTCCAGCCCCGCCTCGCGCGCGCCGGCGAAGTGTTCGGCGAATTTGCTGTCCGCCGCGACGGGAGCGCCGTTTACCGCGCCTACCGCCGCCCTTAACATAACGAAGTCCACCCCCGAGGAGGCGACCTTTTCCCAATCGACGTCGCGTTGGTACCGCGACACGTCTATGCCGTATATTTCGACGTCGGGTTCATTCGTGAGCGCGAACGCGGTCAGCGCGTCGTAATTCACGCCGGTTCTCCTGTCGTCGAGCTTGCCGCTTTTGGTGTTTTTGAATTCCCCCGCCAAGTTGAATTTTGAAGCCTTTTCGAGGGTGAACAAACCGCTGTTCCTGACCGCCGCGTTTGCCGAAACGGTGATGGCTCCGGA
>JAIRWE010000019.1 GCA_031253365.1 Oscillospiraceae bacterium
GCTTTTCGGGGGATTACCTTCAAACCTTCAATTATCTGAAAGAAGCGTTTTGCGGGAGCATTGAGTTTTGCCCGGGAAACCGTTTCGGGTGCGCCTCCGCGCTGGCGGCGGAATGGGTGTCAAACGGCGCGGGCGATGAAGTCGTTTCGTCTTTCGGGGGCGTGGGCGGGTTCGCGCCGACCGAGGAACTGTTTATGATTTTTCGCTTGGCGAGGCTCCGAAAGGTCGGCAAAACCTATGAATTTTTTCCTAAAATGGCGGATTTGCTTCGGAGAATTACCGGCGAGAGTTTTGACAAGTCCGTTATCGGGGAGCGGATTTTTCATGTCGAATCGGGCGTTCATGTGGACGGCATACTTAAACTGCCCAAGTGTTACGAACCTTTCCCGCCGGAAATAGTGGGGCGCGAGAGGAAAATCGTTTTGGGCAAACACAGCGGTTCCGCTTCAATAAGGGCGAAGGCGAAAGAACTTGGTCTTGACTGCGCCGAGGAGGGAATCCCGAAACTGCTGCAAATGGTAAAGGAATTCGGCGCGAAAAAAAGAGGCGCGTTGACCGACGAGGAGTTTTTGACGCTGGCTCGGCGATAGGTTTTCGGGGTTTGCCGCCATATCATTGAAAAGAGGCGTGTATGAAGATATTCGCGGCGAGGCACGGGCAGACGGATTGGAACGCCGAGGGCAGGATTCAGGGCATAACCGATATCCCCCTCAACGAAACGGGACGGGCGCAAGCCCGCGGAATCGCGGAGGAACTGTTTTCGCGCGGGATAAGCGAGATAATCTCGTCGCCGCTGCTCCGCGCCGTCGAGACGGCTGAAATCATCGCGGACCAAATAGGGACGGATAAAACGAAAATAGTCCGCGACCCGCGCCTTCGCGAACGCAACTTCGGGGTTTATGAGGGCAAGCTGATAGCCGAAACGGATATTTTAACCCTTCGGCGCTGGTCGGATAACGCGCCGGTGCCGCGTGGCGAAACAATCAGAGAATTAGCCGAGCGGGTTTTTTGTTCCGTCGACGACGCGGTCGCGAAATTCAAAGGGCGGAATATCCTTTTTGTCGTCCATGGACAGGTCATACGGACGATGCTGTGGTACTTCAACGGAACGCCCGGTGGCGGCGAGGAACCCGCCTTTGAAGTGG
The DNA here is from genome assembly GCA_031253365.1 of Oscillospiraceae bacterium. Taxonomy (GTDB): domain Bacteria; phylum Bacillota; class Clostridia; order Oscillospirales; family Ruminococcaceae; genus Ruminiclostridium_E. The sequence goes on from JAIRWE010000019.1 coordinate 1,146, forward strand.
AGAACTGCGCGGTTTACGAATTTGATTGTTGATTGAGGAGTTGTTGTGATGGATAGCAAGTATTCGATAATCGTTACGACCTGCGCCGATAAGGAGACGGCGGCGTTAATCGCCGAAACGCTGATTCAGAAGCGGTTCGCGGCTTGCGTCAAGATGTTTCCGATTGCGAGCGTTTATTTCTGGAAAGGCGAAATACGAAACGACAACGAAATAACGCTGTTTATAAAGTCAAAGACATCGCTTTTCGACGAAATCATGGCTGAAATCAAGGAAATCCACCCCTACGAACTGCCGGAGATAATCCAAGTTCCGATTATTACCGGTCTGCCGGAATACTTCAGCTGGATAGAGGAAAACACGGAAAGGGAATAACGCGGTGAGTTAATGACGGTAACTGCCAAAGAAATGGCGACATCCGGAAACCCATTTCGGATGGATTTCGAAGCAAAATTTTGCCGAGCAAGGAAAGCCGACGCAGCAAGGCTTTGTGCCTTGCAAGGAGGTTTGACGCAGCGCGGCGGAATTTTGCAAAGAAATGCGCCGGAAGGGGTTTTCGGAGGTTGCCAAATGGAACAAGAGGGAGTCCGGGGGGATAACCCATACGCGGACGCGGTGACGGCTTTGTTCGCCGAAAGGGATTCGCCCCCTTTGTGCTTTGTGCGTACTTTCGGCTGCCGTCAAAACGTAAGCGACGGCGAGAAGATTGCCGGGGTTTTGAATAGCTTGGGCTGCGGATTCACCGAGGATTTGTCCTTTGCCGCTATCGTAGTCTACAACACATGCGCCGTCAGGGAAAACGCGCAGCGGAGGGTTTTCGGGCTGTTAGGCGGTCTTAAACATCTCAAGGACGTTAAAAAAGACGTGATTACGGCGGTTTGCGGCTGCATGACCGAACAGGGGCATGTCAGGGAGGAAATCAGGGAAAAGCATAAATATGTCGACCTGCTTTTCGGTACGGACGGCATAGGCGAACTGCCGAGGCTACTATACGAGCTTTTGTTTGAAAAGAAGGCAAGCCCGTCGGGAACTTTTAAAAGTGCCGGAACAATCGACGAGGGCTTGCCCGTTTTAAGGAAAAGCCGCTTTAAGGCGGACGTACCCGTCATGTTCGGTTGCGATAATTTTTGCGGTTATTGCGTCGTCCCCTATGTCAGGGGAAGGGAGCGCAGCAGGGAACCGCGTGACATTATCGCGGAGGTGGCGGCTTTGGCGGCGGACGGCTGCAAGGAAATCATGCTCTTGGGGCAGAACGTCAACTCATACGGCAAGGGGCTTGCCGAAGAAGTCAATTTTCCCGCCCTTCTGCGCTCAATAGACGGGTTGGACGGGGATTTTAAAATCCGTTTCAGGTCGCCGCATCCGAAGGACGCGGGAAAAGAGCTTATAGACGCCATAGCCGAATGCGGCAAGGTTTGCAAGCACCTGCACCTGCCCGTCCAGTCGGGCAGCGACCGGGTCCTTCGTGAAATGAACAGGGGTTACACCATCGGGCAATACCTTGAAATCGTGCGGTATTCAAGGGTTCTGATGCCCGGTTTTTCTATGTCGACCGACGTCTTGGTAGGTTACCCGAACGAGACTTATGACGATTTTAAGCGGACTTTAGACGTTTTGGAATATGTCAAGTTCGACAATATATTCTCGTTTATCTACTCGAAGCGCGAAGGCACCAAAGCCGCCGGAATCGAAGATAAAACGCCCGAAGCCGATAAATCAGCGTGGTTTGCGGAGCTGCTGAGAAAACAGCGCGAAATCGCCGCCGAAAACAATAAGCGTTTTGTCGGTAAAACCTTAGAGGTGCTGTTCGACGCTGAAAAGGACGGTTTTATCAGCGGGAAAAGCGACGAGTTTATGACTGTGGCGGTCCCCGGCGCGAGCGGGGACTTTTTGGGAAGACGGGAACCGGTCGTTATAACAAAGGCGCGAATATCGG
>JAIRWE010000137.1 GCA_031253365.1 Oscillospiraceae bacterium
AAGATTATATCTTCCTGTTAAGCCTTGAAGAGGTTGTAAAATACTTCGGCGACAGCGGGCAGCTAAGTAGCAGACCGAGCGGAGCGTATTTTATACGCGACGAGTACGATAAAGCGAGGATGGTGAGTCCATGGTCCGGTTGGTGGCTCCGGTCGACGGGCGACGAACGTCTCAGAGCCGCCTTCGTCCACGAGACCGGCGAAATCTTTGTCGGCGGCAGCGAAGTCTACCATAATGAGTGGGGGGTTCGTCCCGCGATGTGGATTACGCTGTAATCGGCGGGAACATTATAAAAAAAGCCTGTTGACATCATATTCGTAATATGCTACAATGGGATAAACTGAGCAGGCGACGGGTTCGCTTTCGGCGTTTCGCCGAGATGAGCTTGTGGGGCCGGGTTGCAAAAGCGACAGTAGGTTATCGCGCCTATGGGACAGGAATGTTCCGTAGGCGCGTTTTTTTTTAAGCCGGGAGGGCTGAAATGGAAAACTTAAAACTCAACGGTCTGACCGACGCGAAAGTCCGTGAACTTCAGGAGCGGTACGGGAAAAACGAGCTTTCATCAAGCAGGAAGGACGGTTTCATCAAAAAGGCGTTTCATGTCATAACCGAACCGATGTTCCTCTTGCTGATTTCCGCCGCCGTCATTTATTTTTTCCTCGGCGAACCCGTAGACGGCATGGTGATGCTTATATTCGTGACGGGCATAATCGGCATCGAGATTTTTCAAGAATGGAAAACGGATAAAACCCTGAGCGCCTTGAAGGAGCTTTCCGCGCCGCATATAACGGTTGTGCGCGAAGGCGCGGAAATTCAAATAGCGAGCGCGGAGCTTGTGCCGGGCGATATAATGACCGTTTACGAGGGGGTGAAAATTCCCGCCGACGGCTATGTGGTCAGGTGCAACGACCTGTGCGTGGACGAATCCTCGCTGACGGGGGAAGCCGCAGGGGTGTGGAAAGTCGTTTGGAAGGTCGCGACCGACGGGCGCGAAGAAATTCACGGGGACGCGCCGCCGTTCAACGCGGAAAAAACATCCGGGGGATATTGGCGCAACGATTATTGTTACGCGGGGACGCTTGTGACCAACGGCATCGGCGTTATTCGCGTGGAAAAAATCGGCGGTGAAACCGAATACGGAAAAATCGGGGCGCGCGTCGCCGAAGCGCCCGCCGATAAAACCCCGCTTCAAAAGCAAATCGGCGGCATTGTAAAAACGTGCGCTCTTATCGCCGCGACGCTGTTCGCGCTGGTAACCGCCGTGACGTGGTTTAACGTTTCCTCCCTCGGGTTCGCGGACAGAATTACCGCAAGCGTACTCGCCGGAATAACCCTCGCCATGGCTATGATACCCGAAGAGTTTCCGGTTATATTGACCGTGTTCATGTCAATGGGGGCGTGGCGGCTCGCCAAAAAAAATTCGTTGGTGCGCAAATTGCCGTCGGTTGAGACGCTCGGCGCGATTTCGACGCTGTGCGTGGATAAGACCGGCACGATTACGGTGAACAAGATGACGGTTCAGGACGAATGGGTGGCAAGCGGCGACGTAACGGAAGACGAGCTTGTGGAGATTATGGGGCTCGCGTGCGAAACCGACGCCTACGACCCCATGGAAAAAGCCATGCTTGAGCATTGCGAAAAGCAGCACGGCATACTGAAAACGCATCTTTTCGGGGGCAGGCTCATCTCCGAATACGCCTTCACCGACGAGCTGAAAATGATGGGGCATATCTGGCGTCACGACGGCGAAATCATCATAGCCGCGAAGGGTTCCCCCGAACGCATATTGACAATTTGCGAGCTTTCCGAAAGCATGAAAATATCCGCGGACGAAAAAATCCGCGAAATGAGCGAACAGGGTTTGCGCGTGATTGCCGTCGCCGCCGCGAAGCCGCGAAGCGAAGCTGAAATCCCCGCGAATATATTGGGTTGTTCCCTGACGCTGTGCGGGCTTGTCGGGCTTGCCGACCCGCCGAGGGAAACCGTTAAAGATGATATAGCCGCCTGTCATAAAGCGGGGATACGCGTTGTTATGATAACCGGGGACAACGGAATAACCGCCGCTTCGATAGCGAAAAAAATCGGGTTAAAAAATCACGACAAGGCGGTTACGGGCGATATGATTGAAAAAATGAGCGACGACGCGCTTCGCGAGAGCGTCAAGACCGCCGGGATATTCTCCCGCGTGACCCCCGCGCATAAAATGCGTATTGTCAAGGCGCTCAAAGACAACGGGGAAATCGTCGCCATGACGGGCGACGGCGTAAACGACGCACCCGCCCTGAAATACGCCGATATAGGCGTGGCGATGGGCAAAAAGGGAAGCGAGGTTTCCCGCGAGGCGGCGGATTTAGTCCTGATGGACGATAATTTTTCCACCATTGTGGACACGGTCAGGGACGGGCGGCGGATTTTCGACAATATCCGAAAGGCCGTGGGGTATGTTTTCACCATACATATTCCGATTGCGCTGGCGGCAGTAACGGCTCCCGCGCTCGGGATAGCTCCCGAATCGCTGATGTTCCTGCCCATGCTGGTCGTCGTACTCGAATTGGTTATCGACCCCACCAGTTCAATCGTGCTGGAACGCCAGCCCGCCGAATCCGATATTATGGAGCGAAACCCCCGCGCTCCCAAAGAAAAAATGTTAAACGGCGCGACGCTGCTGAAAAGCGTTTTACAGGGACTGACAATCTTCGCGGCGTCTTTCGGGGCGTATTATTATACGCTTATGTCAAACCCAAGCGACGCCGCGACGGCGAGAGCCATGGGGATTGCCGTCATTATAATCGCCAATTTGTTCGTGGTGCAGGTCAACAGTTCCGATACGGACAGCATATTCACAACCGTGAAACGCCTTCTGAAAGACAAGATTATGTGGGCGGTCAATGTTTTGGTCGCGGCGGGGTTGTTCGCGTCCCTGTATACGCCGCTCGGCGCGTTCCTTAAACTCGCGCCGCTTTCGGCGGGGCAGTTCCTCGCCGCTTTCGGCTTGGCGGCGACCGTAACGTGGTACGAGGCGGTAAAACTGATAAAAAGGTCACGCAAAAATAAAAAATAATCACGTCAGGCGAATTTTCGGGGGAATAAAGCGTTATTTTGTTTTATCAAGCGGCGAATAACCGCGTGACGCGGTTATTCGGCTTCCCCCGCGAAAAAAATCCCGAAATCTTATTTTGGCTTAACCGCTGTGTTTGACGACGTTGTTTTCTCAAAAAAATCATATTGTCCGCGATAAAATAACGCCTTGCCGAGGCAAATTTTTCGCGGAAGGGAAAATGCGCTCTTCTTGTTTTGGATAACATCGCTTAAAAATAAGACGGCGTTTATTTTGTGAAAAACACACAAGAAACGGACGTTTTCAACGCGGAAAATAAATGTCGTCATGTGATTTTCGCCGGGGCGACCATAATTTCATTCGCGAACGGTTGATTTTTTCCCGAAAATGTGGTACAATCCAAGCGGGTGCGGTTGTTTCGTCCGAAAACGGAGGTCGCCTTATGGACGTTTTTGTGGAATGTTTGGTGGAAAAAAAGCCCGACGGCAAGGAAATTGCCCTCAAGATTTGTTTAATCACCGCGGCGGCGGCGCTTTCCGTCATTATCGTATTTCTCGCGCTCCTGATGGCGTATCTTCCCCTTGTAACCATTGTGGCGGGGGTGGTGTGGCTCGCTTCCTACATCATAAGGGGGATAAACGTGGAGTATGAATATATTTTAACGAATAAAGACTTGGACATCGATAAAATTACGGGAAAGCGCAAACGCAAAAGGCTGGTCACGCTGAATTTGCTTTCCGCCGAGGGATTTTCGCGGTACGGCGACAACTTCCACGAAAATTTCGGCTATGATTACGGCGGCAAAACCGACGTAACCGTTTTCGCGCATGACTGTACTTTCAAGGATTTATGGTGCCTTATCGTCAGGCACCCGACCCACGGAAAGGTTCTTTTGCTGTTCTCCCCGAGCGGCGATTTCATCACGTCGGTAAACAACGCGCTCCCGCCGAAGGTCAGAAACCAATGGTAACGCCGATCCGCCGAAAATAAAAACGCCCGTCAACGAAAGGAAACGCAGAAATGGAAGTTGTTCAATATAAGTGCCCTAACTGCGGCGCGGATTTGGAATTTAAGTCCGAAAGCCAGGATTTCGGGTGCAAATTTTGCGACAGCGGTTTTTCAAGCGAGCAACTCGCGGAAATTTACCCGCAAAAAGAGCGTCACAAACTTGAAAAAACCGAACCCGTCAAAACGGCGGAGGAATGGGAGCAGGAAGCCGCCTTCGCCGAATACAGCTCGCTGTACAACTGCCCGAGCTGCGGGGCGGCGGTGGTGACGGAATCCAACACTTCGGCGACGCGGTGCTTTTACTGCTATTCGCCCGTTATCCTTACGGGCAGGCTTTCCGGGGAATATAAGCCGTCGAAGGTCATTCCGTTTAAGGTGAGCAAATCCGAAGTGGAGCAAAAATTGAAGGAATATTGCCGAAAGCGCCGGTTTTTGCCTTCGGATTTCAAGTCGGGCGCCCGCCTGAGCGATATAACCGCGATTTATATTCCCTACTGGATTTCGGATTGCGAGACGGGCGGGCGTATTACCGCGAAATGCAAAAAATTGAGGACTTGGCGTTCGGGGAATTATGAATACACCGAAACCAAGGAATACATCGCGGTTCGCGACGGCGAAATGAGCTTTAACGGAATCCCGCATGACGCTTCGGCGAAAGCCGACGACACGCTTATGGAATGTATCGAGCCGTATAATTACAAAGACGCCGCGGATTTCAAAATGTCGTATCTGTCGGGTTATTTGGCGGAAAAATACGACGTTACCAAAGAGCAGGTTTACCCCCGCGTGAAGGAACGCGCCGTCAAAAGCGCCACCAACATCATGCGCCAAACCATAACGGGATACAGCAGCGTGAGCATCACCCAGAACACCATTGACGTCACCGACAATAAATGGGGGCATTTTCTCATGCCGGTGTGGTTCCTCTCTTACAGCTACAAAAACAAGACGCACTATTTCGCGGTGAACGGTCAAACGGGCAAATTCACGGGGAACCTTCCCGTGGTTTGGGGAAAAGTCGCGCTCGCGATAGCCGCGGCGTCGTTGGTCGCCGACACGATTATCGCGTTGATTATGATGGCTACGTAAAACGGAGGTTACCCATGAAAATAAAAAAGTTCGCTTTCGCCGTTTTTTCTTCAATCATCGTCCTTTGCGCGTTGACGGGCGCGGTTTGCGCCGAATCCGCCGATACGGGCAGACGGCTTTTTGACGAGGCGGGATATTTCAAAGACACCAAAGTGGAGTATAACGGAACAATATACGACGGGGCGGAGTTCCTCAATGATTTGTTGCTTGAAGCGGAAAAGGAAGCCGGGTTCTATGTCGCCGTGCTTATTTCCGACGATATAGGCGAAAATAAATCGGACAGGGCGGTCGTCGATTACGCCGACGTGTATTATGAAGAACAGTTCGGAAAGAACACGGACGGTATACTTTTGTTCATCAACATGGACAATAAATACGACTGGATTTCCACTTCGGGGTATTGTATTCAGGTTTTCAGCGACGAAAGGATAGATTGGGTTTTCAACGTAATGGGGAATAGCCTCGACGAGGAGCAATTCGAGCGGACGGTAGAATTATTCGCGCGTGAAGTCTGTTACTACGCGAGCCAGGGCGTTCCCGACGGATGGTACTCCCAAGACAGGGATAATTGGAGCGACCCCGACGACGTACGGCGGCAGAATGAAACGATTGGAATTATTACGTTTTTGTTAATCGCGGACGTTATTATCGCGTTTATCGTCGTTAAGGGCGTGAAAGCCGGTTATAAAATCAGCCCGGCAAGGGACGCGGCGGATTATCTTAACCGTTCGTCGGTTAAGTATCACCAGAAAAGCGACACGTTTATACGCACCTACGTTACTTCGCACAGGATTGAATCGTCAAGCGGCGGCGGGAGAAGCGGCGGAAGAAGCGGGGGGAGTTCCACGCACCGTTCAAGCGGCGGCGGTTCGCACGGCGGCGGAGGCAGACGCAGATGAGCAGAATACCAAACGCCTTCAAAAATAAGAAAGCCTTCATCGGGTTCGTAACCGGCGGCGACCCTTCGCTCGAAAAAAGCGAGGAAATCATTCTCGAAATGGAACGCGCGGGCGCGGATATAATAGAAATAGGGGTTCCTTTCTCCGACCCCGTCGCGGAAGGGGAGGTCATTCAGGCGGCGAACATCAGGGCGCTTAAAAATGCCGTGAACGCGCGCGATATATTCTCGCTGGCGCGTTCGGTGAGGAAAAAAAGCGAAATCCCGCTCGTGCTTCTGACTTACGCGAACCCCGTTTACCATTTCGGGTACGACGAGTTTTTCACGGAATGTGAAAACAGCGGAACGGACGGTATAATTATACCCGATATGCCGTTTGAGGAAAGCGGCGAAACGGGGAAAATCGCCGAAAAACACGGCGTGGATTTGATTTCATTGGTCGCGCCCACTTCAAATGAGAGGGTGAGGATGATTGCGCGTAACGCGAAAGGCTTTCTCTATGTCGTGTCGTCGATGGGCGTGACGGGCGTTCGCGACGAAATCGAAACCGATATTAAGGCGATTGCGGACGCGGCGCGAAGCGTGTGCGCCGTTCCGTTGGCCGTGGGGTTCGGAATCAGCACTCCGCGGCAGGCGGTCAGGTTGGCAAAGCACGCGGACGGCTTAATCGTGGGAAGCGCGATTGTGCGGATTATAGAAAAGCACGGCGCGAACGCGGGGAAATATGTTTATGAGTATGTGAAAAAAATGAAAGAAGCCGCGAATACGGCGGTCTGATAATCGGAGGCGTACCGAAGCGGTCATAACGGGGTGGTCTTGAAAACCATTTGACGGCAACGTCACGGGAGTTCG
>JAIRWE010000175.1 GCA_031253365.1 Oscillospiraceae bacterium
TATAATTACTTTCATGAGAAGCTCTCCTTTGGTTTAATGTTTTAGTAGTAAACTCATTATACCATATTTGGGAACGCTTCTCATTCTTTTTATGGGTCACATCATTTTAACATATACACGTTATGAAAATAATACCCTCGCAAAATAACACCTTCGGGATACGGCTTCACAATCCCTTTTTCAGTTCCGCCAACTCCCTTAATGCGTCAAGCGGCGTCATGGCGTTCAAATCCAACGCCTTAATGCGGTTAAGCGCGTTCTCGTGCGCGATAAGCGAAAAATCCGCCTGCCCCACGCTCGCTTCCTCTTCGCGAAGCCGCTCCGACAGCTCAATTTTGGAATTAAGCTCCATTTGCTTGAGAACCTTCCTCGCGTGGGAAATCACGCTTTCGGGTAACCCCGCCAGTTTCGCGACTTCAATGCCGTAGCTTTGGTCGGTTCCGCCCTGTACGATTTTATGCAAAAAGGTGATTTCCCCGCCCCGCTTGATTACGCTGACGCTTAAATTCTTTATTCCCGCGTTTGTCCTTTCAAGCTCGGTTAATTCGTGATAATGCGTGGCAAAAAGCGTTTTACAGCCGATTTTCCCGTTTATATGCTCGGCGACGGCTTTCGCGAGGGAAACGCCGTCGAACGTGGAAGTCCCCCTGCCGATTTCATCAAGTATAACAAGGCTTTGCTTCGTCGCGCCGCCGAGAATTTCCGCGACTTCAAGCATTTCCACCATGAAGGTTGAGCGTCCCATCGAAAGGTCGTCGCTGGCACCCACGCGGGTGAAGATTTTATCAACCACGCCGAGCCGCGCCGACTGTGCCGGAACAAAGCTCCCCGATTGCGCCATAAGCGTGATTATCGCGATTTGCCGCATATAGGTGGACTTTCCGGACATATTCGGCCCCGTAATAATCATCAGACGGCTGCCGCCCGCGTCGAGATAACAGTCGTTCGGGGCAAACTCGCCGCCCGTAAGCGTTTTCTCCACGACGGGGTGGCGGGAACCTTTTATGTCTATCACGCCGTCAAGCGTAATTTCGGGGCGACGGTAATTCTCGCGTATTGCCACATCCGCGAAGGAACACAGCGCGTCCAAGTCCGACACCGCCCGCGCCGTTTGCTGAACCTTATAAAGCCCGCTTTCTATGAACAGTTTCACGTCGGCGAAAATTTCGGCTTCCAGCGCGAGGATTTTTTCGTTCGCCGAAAGTATGTCCTCCTCGATTTTTTTCAGTTCCTCCGTAACGTAACGCTCGCCGTTCGCAAGTGTCTGCCTTCTGTGATAATGCGTCGGAACGCTGTTTACGCCCGTTTTTGAAACCTCGATATAATACCCGAAAACCCTGTTGTACCCCACGCGCAGATTTTTTATACCGGTAGCTTCCCTCTCCCGCTTTTCAACCTCGTCAAGCAGTTCCCGCCCGCCGTCCGCCAGTTTTCTCAGCGCGTCCAGCTTATCGTTAAAACCGTTATTGATATAGCCGCCGTCCTTCGTGGCGGCGGGCGGTTCGGGAACAATCGCGTTCCCGATAAGCGCGGCAAAATCGGAAAGGCTGTCCGCGCGGGCGTTCAGTTCGCGCAAAAGCGGCGAGGAAAAATTTTTCAGGACGTCCTTTATTTCGGGGATTTTCGCCGCCGCCGCCCCCAGCGCGTAAACGTCGCGCGGACTCGCGGTTTTGTATATGACCCTCGACATAAGCCGTTCAAGGTCGAACACCCCTGACAACTCCTCCCTCAGCCGGGCGAGTGCCGGCGCGTTAAGCGTAAGCTCCTCCACCGCGTCAAGCCTTTTTATTATGGCAAGGTGATTTTTGAGCGGTCGTTCAATCATCTGCCTTACGCGCCGTCTGCCCATGGCGGTCTTTGCGCGGTCAAGAACCCACAGCAAACTCCCCCTCTTTTCCCGTCCCCTGAAGGTTTCGACAAGTTCCAAGTTGCGACGCGCCGTCAACCCTATTTCCATAAATTCGTCCGCGCCGGATTCGCTGAGGCTTGTAAAGCAGTTCGACGCGGTTTTCCGCGTATGTTCGACGTATCGCAGCAACGCGCTTAACGCGCCCTCCGCAAGCGCGTTTTCAAGAACGGGGCAATCATTTAAATCAATCGCGTCAAGCCGCTTTTCGATGAACGCCCTGTCCGGCGCGAAGCTGTCGTCGTCCAAAACCTCCGCCGTGCAGGCGACTCGCGTTTTAAGAAACGCGCTCACGCTTTCATAATCAAGAAACGCGGCGTTAAACAGCACTTCCGACGGCATATAGCGGGCGGTCTCGTTTATGATTTCCGTCTGGCTCTTCGCGAGACCGACGCAAAGCTGACCCGTCGAAATATCGCCGAACGCCATCGCGCACTTATCCCCGCTCGCCATAAAGCTGCCTATATAGTTGTTTTCGCCCTCGTCAAGCATGGAGTCCTCGGTCAGCGTTCCGGGTGTGACGAGGCGAACGACCTTCCTGTTCATGGGACCTTTGGATTCCGTCGCTTCCGTTTGCTCGCACAGCGCCACCTTGAAGCCTTCTTTAATCAGCCGCCGTATGTAGGTTTCCGCGGCGTGGTAAGGAACGCCGCACATGGGAACGCCCGCCCTTGACGTAAGGGTGAGTTCCAGTACCTTCGATATGTTTTCGGCGTCCTCGAAAAACATTTCATAAAAATCGCCGAGCCGATAAAACAGCACAAAACCCTTATGGGCGTTCTTTATTTCAAGATATTGCCTTATCATGGGGGTGGGGTTTTCGCCGCCGTTATCCGTCACTTGCATAAATCGTCCAATTCCTTTTGCGCCCTTTTCAGGTCGTCGACCGTATTTATTTTTTGCGAACATTTTCTCGCGCAGTCGCCGCAACCGACGCAACAGTCGGGACGCTCCGACTGCTGCGTGCCGTACAGCCATTCCCACTTGGTAACGTCGAAGTTCTCATAGACCGCGTAATCGTTCCAAATACGGAAAACCCGCGAAATTTTCACGCCTTTCGGGCAAGGCTCGCAGTAACCGCAATATGTACAGCCGTTGTTGGAGCGTTTGGCGCGCGCGGACTTCACCGCCTCGATTGCCGCCTTTTCCCTCTCGGACAAGGGTACGTAATTATTGAAGGTGGAAAGGTTGTCCCTTATCTGCTCCATACTGTTCATGCCGCTCAGTATGATTTTCACGCCGGGTAGCCCGATAACCCACCTCATCGCCCACGAGGAAATGGACGCCATCGGATTTATATCCGTGAAAAAGCCGTTCAAATCACTCGGCAACTTGGACAGCGAACCGCCCTTAACCGGTTCCATCACGATTAAGGGGACGCCCTTCTTTTCGCACAACTCGTAAGCGGGAAGCCCGCCCTGCTCCGTTCCCGTATCCGTATAATTAAGCTGGATTTGGCAAAAATCCCATTCGCGCGCGCCGATTATCTCTTTAAATCCGTCGAAAGTATCGTGGAACGAAAACCCGAAATACCTTATCTTGCCCGCCTTCTTCAGTCCCTCGCACCATTCGGGGATTTTCAGGCGGAGCATATCCGCCCATCTTTTTCTGTCTAACGCCTGAATAAGATAAAAATCAATATAATTCATCCTCAGCCGGCTTAACTGCTCGTTGAAAATGCGTTCGGCGTCCTTTGCCAGCGTAACCTTCCAGGGCGGCAACTTCGTGGCTATATAAAAACTTTTGCGCGGATAATCCGAAAGGGCGCGTCCTATGAATTTCTCGCTTTGCCCGTCGTTATATACATAAGAAGTATCGAAATAATTTATCCCGCCGCCAATCGCGGCCTTAACCATTTCGCCGCCCAAGCTCTCATTGACCGTACCGTCGTCGTTCAACGGCAGGCGCATACACCCCATTCCCAGCAAGGACGGCGACACATCGAGGTTTCCGAGCCTTCTGCGTTCCATAACGCTCTCCAATCATCCGCATTTGGCGCAAACGGAGCATACGCCCGTACAGTCATTCTTGACCTCGCAGGTTTCGGGATTCTCGCCGTCGCAGCAAAGGCTGATTATCCCGCCTATTTCCCGTATCAACCTGTCCATTCTGTTCTTGGAATCGGTGAACTTCACCATGCTCTCGTTCTTCATTATTTCAGCGTGAACAGCCTGCGCCTTTTCGTTCAATTCCCCGATTTTATCGGCATCTTTCTCGCTTTCGGGTTTGTTCATCTCCATACCGATTTGCTGTCGGATAAGGTTAAACTCGCCGATTAACTCCTGCAACGCCGCGTCGCCGTCGTTGTCCTCCCTCGCCTTCACATAAGCGACGTACCTGTCGTCCGCCTGGATGGCCTTTCCTAATTCTCTTGCCGCTCTGACCGCGTCCATAAAAACCCCCTAACATTCCGTCGTTTACTTTTGAACACTTCCCAAAACCGCCCATTTCAACGCCGCGTCTATCTTGACGTTGACGAACTCCCCCGTCGCGTTCCTGTCGGAATCGAAATCCACGATTACGCCCTGCGCGCTTTTGCCGGTATAAGCGCGTTTGCCCGTTCTGCCCTTCCCCTCGCACAATACGCGCAGCGTGCTTCCGACGAAACGCCCGTAAGCCCTTCCGCACGTATCTTCCAAGACGCGAAGCAACTCATTGAACCGCACGCTTTTTTCCTCTGCGGTTATCCGGTCGGGTAATTCTGCCGCCTTTGTCCCCTCGCGCTTTGAATAAATAAACGTATACGCCGAGTCAAACCCGATTTTCCGTATAAACGCCAGCGTCTGTTCAAAATCCTCGCGCGTTTCCCCGGGAAATCCCACGATAATATCCGTCGTCACCGACAACCCGGGGATTTTCTCCCGCGCCCGCTCTATTATTTCCCCGTATTGCCCCGACGTGTAACCCCTGTTCATAAGCGCGAGAACCCTGTCGCTCCCCGATTGCGCGGGCAGATGAAGCTGACGCGATATTTTCCCGCTTTTCGCGATAACGTCCGTCAGCTCCCGCGAAAAGTCCTTGGGGTGGGACGTCATGTACGCCACGCGGAATTCGCCTTCCGTTTTGTCTATTTCCCGCAACAATTCGGCGAAGGTCACGCCATGCTCTTTCCCGTAGGAATTGACGTTCTGCCCCAGCAGCGTAATTTCCTTGACGCCGCTTTTGACAAGCCCCCCGACCTCGGTTAAAACATCGTCCGGCTTCCTTGAACGCTCGCGTCCGCGCACGTAAGGGACGACGCAATAGGAACAAAAGTTATCGCACCCGTACATCACGGGGACGTCGGCTTTCAACGCGCTTCCCCGTCTTATCGGCAGCCCCTCGACGATTTCGTCCGCGTAAGCGGTTATGTCCGTGACGCGCCGCTTTTCGGAAATAACCTCGGACAGCAATTCCGGCAGCTTATGAATGGCGTGCGTGCCGAAAACCAAATCAATAAAAGGGAACGTACCGCATAATTTTTCCGCCGTATGCTTTCTTTGAACCATGCAACCGCAAACAGCCACTATTAAATCGGGGTTGAGCCGCTTTCGGTGAACGAGCGCGCCTATATTCCCGAACACCCGCGTTTCGGCGCTTTCACGGACGGCGCAGGTGTTCAGCAGGATTAAATCGGCGCCGTCGGGCGAGTTCACGAAACCGTAACCCATTTCGGCCAAGATGCCGTCAATCCTCTCCCCGTCGGCAACGTTTGCGCGGCAACCGTAAGTACGCGTATAAGCGTAAAGCTGTTTGTTCTTATCCGTCATTTTACTTTTCAAAGGCTTCTATAATTTGCCGCAACTTTTCCACTCCCTCACCGGTTTTCGCGGAAATCTCGACGGGCGCGCAATCGCCGCCGGGCAATTCGGATTTGAGCGTGGCGCGGCGTTCCTCCCGCTGTTTTCCTTTCAGCTTGTCCGCCTTGGTGAGCGCGATTATAAAATCAATTTTGCTTTCCGCGAGGAAGTTCAGCATGGTTAAATCGTCGGCGGACGGCGGGTGACGAAAATCAATCAACTGAACGAGAAGCGACACCCTCCCCGATTTCAAATACCGCTCGGTCAGTTCCCCGAAACGCGCGCGCTCTGACTTCGCCGTTTTCGCGTAGCCGTAGCCGGGCAAATCCACGATGTGAACGCCGTCAACCGCATAAAAGTTAAGCGTCACGGTTTTTCCCGGCGCCCCGCTTACCCGCGCGAGGGATTTTCGGTTCAGCAGCTTGTTAATCAACGAGGACTTTCCCACGTTGGAACGCCCCGAAAATGCTATTTCGACCTTTTGCCGCGAGGGAACCTGTGAAAACCTCCCGTATGAGGCGTAAAACTCAGACTTGTTCCAGTTCACGGCTACACGACGTCCTCAATCTCAATCAGCTTAACGCCCGCCCCCGCGAGAATTTCCCCCGCCCTTTTCGCGTCGGCGACCTTGATGACTATATCGGCTTCTTTTTGGTTTTTGCCCATAAGCGAATAGGAATACTCAATATTTATCCCGTTTTCGCCGAGCAGCTTTATGACGTCGTACAACGCGCCGAAATGGTCGGGGATGGTGAACGCTATAACTTCGGTGACCTTCACGGTGAAGCTGTTTTCTTTAAGGGCGTTCGCGGCTTTTTCGGCGTCGTTGACAATCAGCCGAACTATGCCGAATTCGGCGGTGTCGGCGATTGTCATGGCGCGAACGTCGATTTTCGCTTCCGCCAGCGTTTCCATAACGGCGCAGAGCCTGCCGGACTTGTTTTCCACAAAAATAGAGATTTGCTTTAACATTATTGCTTTCCTCCCTCGAACGTATTTTTTAACTTGCGGTTATCCATAACCCTGACCGCCTTACCCATCGAACGCGCCAACGTTTTCGGCTCAATCAGCTTGACGTTCACCCCCACGCCGAGCGCGGAATCAATCGCCGTTTTCATTCCCGCGCGGTACTCCTCGACCTGCCTTACGTTATCGCCGAACATATCCGCGCGCATTTCTATCTGCACCTCCAGCGTATCGAAATTATTCACCCTGTCAACCACAATCAGATAATTCGTCGCGTTGCCGTCAAAACCGAGCAAAGCCGCCTCTATCTGCGATGGGAACACGTTCACGCCTTTTATAATCAGCATATCGTCGGTACGTCCTTGGGGCTTTAACATCCTGACAAGGGTGCGCCCGCATTCGCATTTATCGTAGACCAGGGCGGCAACGTCGCGGGTTCTGTAACGGATTAGCGGCAACGCTTCCTTGGTAATGCAGGTGAACGCCAATTCTCCCGGTGTTCCGGAGGGGAGCGGTTCCAAGGTGTCCGGGTCAATCACCTCCGGGATAAAATGGTCCTCGCAGACGTGCATTCCTTTTTGAGCCGTACACTCGCAGGAAACCGACGGACCCATAATTTCGGATAACCCGTAAATGTCATACGCCTTCAACCCTAATCCGCGCTCGATTTCCCTGCGCATTTCCTCCGTCCACGGTTCCGCGCCGAACACCCCCGCTTTAAGGTTAAAGTCGGCTTCGGACAAGCCCTTCTCCCGCATAAGCTCGATTAAACTCATTGCGTAAGACGGGGTCATGCAGACGATTGACGAGCCGAAATCGCGGAACATTTCAAGCTGGCGCAAACTGTTGCCCGCCGAAGCCGGAATCGTCACCGCTCCGAGTTTTTCCGCGCCGTAGTGCATTCCGAGTCCCCCCGTGAACAGCCCGTACCCGTATGAAACGTGAACGTAATCGTGCTTCGAGCCGCCGACGCTCACAAGCGCCCTCGCCGCGCACTCCGCCCAGATGTCTATGTCCCTCGCGGTGTAACCGACGACGGTCTGCTTACCCGTCGTCCCCGACGAAGCGTGAATCCGCACGACCTCGCTCATGGGGACGGCGAACATTCCGTAAGGGTAGTTGTCGCGCAAATCCTGCTTGGTGGTGAACGGCAGCTTGTTTAAATCCGAAACGGACTTTATATCCTCGGGCTTAACTCCGGCTTCGTCCATTTTGGCGCGGTAAGGCGCGACCTTTTCGTAAACCTCGCGGATTTTCTGCGCCAACCGAAACGATTGCAACGCGTCAAGCTCGTGGCGCGGCGCGGTCTCGATTTCCCTCATGTAATAGTCCATTGTTGCTCTCCTTTTGTTTGTTATGTAAAATTCTTGAAACTTCATCTGATTAACCTATGGAATCACGCTTTCTTTGTCAGCAGTCCCGCCAGAAACATTCCCAAAACCACCCCCGCGAAGCTCAGTGCCAAATTCAGCGAAACGTTCGCCGCGCCGAGAAAATATTTCCCGCCGCCGAACAGATTGACGGTTTCAAGGCTGAACGCCGAAAATGTGCTTAAACCCCCGAGAAGCCCCGTAGTCAGGAACAGCTTTAACTTCGGTGAAAAAATGTCAAGACCGATTACAAAGCCTATCGCGACACCCGCAATCACGTTGGAAACCAGCGTCCCGAGCGGAAACGAAACCCCGAAATAAGTCGCGGCTCGGTTAAGCGCGAACCGCAGGCACGAACCTATAAAACCGCCTGTTCCCACGACCAAAAAATCTGTCAGCATATTCGCCCCCACGCTGCCTACGCCTCTTTCCCGGATTTGAACGCCTTTTGTCATCATCAGGCAAACTTTAATCTTCCGCGAGGTTCGGGAATATCGCGACCTGTTAATTTTGCCGTTTCAATCCATTCTTCAATAATCACGTCAAGATTTTCAAGGGCTTTCAATTTTGTTTCCCCGTCTGCGCAACACCCCGGAAGTTCCGGTGCTTCCGCTATAAAAGCGTCGTCTTCCGCGCTCCAAAACAGAATAATTTCATATTTGTACATTAAGCTCACCCCCCAATTTATACTCTATAATGATATTTCTGATTTGTTTTACTTGATATGGTTTGACTTTACCGTTTTTTGGCTGAATGTTGATAATCTCTTCCACATCGTCGCGATAAAAGATGTTGTGGCTGCCTTTTATTCTTAACGAAAAACGAAATGAGTTGAGCAATCCGCACAGCTCATCAAAACGAATACTGTCGTCGCCCGTTCCGCTCAATATTTTTATAACAAGTTTTTCTCGCTGCCCCACGCTGCCTACGCCTCTTTCCCGGATTTGAACGCCTTTCGGTTAATTTCAAGCGCTTTCGCGGGGGAACATTCGCGCAACGCCGCTTTCCACATTTCGCCGCCGAACCCGAGCAGGTTCGACAACGCGCCTATCATAACGACGTTGACAGCCCTCGCGCTACCCGCCTGTTCGGCTAATTCCAAAGCGTTCAGCGACTTTACGTCGACACCCGAAGCGGCGATTTTCCCTATAATGTCGGCATTGTACTCCGCCGCGCCCGTTATAACGGGCATGGGCGGCAGTTTTTGTGTATTGACGAGCATTTTCCCGCCGATTTTGAGGTAATCGAGCCACCGCGCCGCTTCCATTTGCTCGAACGCGACTATATAGTCCGCCTCCCCTTTGTCAATCACGGGCGAACATACCTTTTCGCCGTATTTTACATAAGTCACGACCGAACCCCCGCGCTGGCTCAGTCCGTGAACTTCGCTCAGCTTAACGTCGAAGCCCGCGTCAAGCAACACCCGCCCTATTACCCGTGAAGCGAGAAGGGTTCCCTGTCCGCCCACGCCCGTAAACATAACCGAAGTCGTGTCCATCAGCACTCACCTCCCGCAAAAGCGTCAAACTTGCATAACTGCCCGCATACCCCGCAGCCCACGCAGAGAGTGCGGTCGACGGCGGCTTTCCCGCCGCTCGCCGAAACGGCGGGGCAACCGATTTTCATGCACATTTTACAGCCGACGCATTTGTCCGGCAAAACCGATACGGGCGGCTTTTTTTGATATGTTTTAAGCAACGCGCAGGGTCTGCGGGAAATTACAACGCTCGGCTTTCCCGCCGCGAGTTCCTGTTTTATAATC
>JAIRWE010000093.1 GCA_031253365.1 Oscillospiraceae bacterium
GGCGAATATGCAAATCGCGAAGATTATGCCGTAGTTGGCGATATGATAAGCGGCTTGCGCGTCCATAACGGCGCCGTTCCCGCCCGCTTTGAACATCACGCCCATGAAGTCCCCCGCGCTTTTGATATCCGGCAAGCTGAACAGCACCCACCCCAGCATTACCAAAAACATGGTGTAAGCCATCGAAATCAGCGCCGGAAGCCTGTCAAGGAGCCTGCCCAAAAACAGTTTTTCCGAAATTATCACAAATCCGTACAGCGAACCCCATAAGATGAAATTCCAGCTCGCGCCGTGCCATATTCCCGTAAGGAGCCACACCGCCGCCAAATTCAGCACGGTTCGGAGTTTCCCTTTGCGGCTGCCTCCCAACGGGAAATAGACGTAATTTTTAAACCAGTTGCCGAGCGTCATGTGCCATCGCCGCCAAAATTCGGAAATACTGCGGGCGGTATACGGGTAATTAAAATTCTTCGGGAAGTTGAAACCGAGGATTTTCCCCAGCCCGATTGCCATATCGGAATATCCCGAAAAGTCGAAATATATCTGGAACGTGAACGCCAGCACCCCCAGCCAAGCCGTCGCTACCGAAATGGTTGAAAAATCCGCTCCCTTTACCGCGTCCCAAAGAACGCCTATGCTGTTGGCAAGCAGAACCTTCTTCCCCAAGCCCGTGACAAAGGTGATAATACCCTCATAAATCATATCAAGGGAAGGTTTGCGGTCATTCAATTCCTTTTCAATCTCCTCGTAACGCACAATCGGTCCCGCCACAATCTGCGGGAACATGGTCACGAACGCGCCGAAGTTAATCGGGTTCTTTTGCACCTTAATCCTGCGGCGGTAAACGTCAATCGTGTAAGACATCGTCTGGAAGGTGAAAAAGCTGATTCCTATGGGGAGATGCAGCTTGGGAACGGGGATATTCGCGGACAGCAAGCCGTTTATGTTGGTTACTATGAAACCGCTGTACTTAAACACCCCGAGCAGCATGATATTCATGACGACCGAAACGACCAGCCCCAATTTCCGCATGGCGGGCTTATCGTCGAATTTATGGATAAACAGCCCCGCGAAATAGTCTATCGCGGTTGACGCGATAAGCACGAATACGTAAAAAGGTTCCCCCCACGCATAAAAAACCAAACCGCTTAAAAATAAAAAAGTGTTGCGCAACGGTTTCCCGACGAGGAAATACAGCGTGAAAAACAACGGCAAAAAAATAAAAAGACAAGTCAAGCCGGAAAAAACCATAAAACCCCCGAAAACAGCCTATATTTCGTTTCTGTTCTCCAACGCCCGCGTCAGCGTAACATCGTCGGCGAATTCCAGCGTCGCCCCCACCGGAAGCCCGTAAGCGAGCCGCGTCGTCTTAATTCCGAGCGTTTTTACCAACCTGCTTATGTAAGAAGCCGTCGCTTCCCCCTCTATGGTGGGGTTGGTGGCCATTATCACCTCTTGCGCGTCGCCGGAAAGCCGTTTCATCAATTCTTTCACGCGGATGTCGTCAGGACCCGTCCCTTCCATCGGCGACAAAAGCCCGTGCAAAACATGGTAACGTCCGTCAAAGCCGCCGGTTCGCTCGAACACGGAAACGTCGCGGGGGGATTCCACCACGCAGATAATTTTCGCGTTTCTGCGTTCGTCGGCGCAAATCGGGCAGACGCTTCCCACGGTGAAATTACAGCACACGTCGCAGCAGCGAACCGACGAGCGTGCCTCGACCATAGCCGCCGAAAACTCTTCCACGGCTTCGGTCGGCAGCGCGAGAATATGATAAGCGAGCCTTTGCGCGGTTTTCATACCTATTCCCGGCAGCCTCGCGAACTGTTCCGCCACCCTGATAAGCGGCGCGGATGTGTATTCGGGCATAAAACCTCACATCATTCCGGGAACATTTATACCGCCCGTGACCTTTTCCATTTCGGCGGAATATTCTTCCTCGACCTTCGCGATAACCGCGTTTACCCCCGCCACGATGACGTCCTCCAAATCCTCCGCGGCGTCCTTATCGACGATATCCGGGCTGAGCCTGACGGATTTGAGGATTTTACCGCCCGTCATGGTCAGCTCAATCAATCCGCCCCCCGCCGTAACGCTGTATTCGCGTTCGCTGAACGCTTCTTGCAGATTTTTGATATCCTCCTGCATTTTTTGCGCCTGCTTAAACATATTGTTCATGTTTCCGGCGCCTTTGTTCTGATACGCCTCGGGTAGCCTTGCTTTCATTTTGAAACTCCTTATAAGATATTGACTTTGACGCCCGCGTTTTCACATTCGCCGAAGAACCTGTCCCTTCGCGAGATGTTTGGGACACGCGCTTCGCCCCGCTCGAACACGACGCGCAAGTCGCTCCCCGTGACCTCGCGCACCGCCGCCGTAAGCGCGGCGGCGTTTTCTTCGTTATCGAAAAAATATTCCAGCACGGGGTTGCCCGTAATAACCACCGTGCGACCGCTTAAACGCGCGTCGGCTTCTTCCAGCATGGACGCGCGGTAAGCGTCCAATTTTTCCAAAACCCGCTCCCACTCGCCGAACTTTTCCCCCGTTACGAAATGCGCCGCTTGCGGCGCGGGTTCGGGGAACGCGGAAGGCTTCGGCGGCGGAAAGGGCAGGGGTGTTTCGGACGCGGCGGACGCGGCGAACGCGGCGGGCGCGGCGAAAGTTTCGGGCGGCGCTTTCGCCCGGGGAACGACCGGCGGCGCGGGCGTCTCGCGAACGGGTTCCCCTTTCGACAGGCACATCTTCATCAAACATATTTCCGCTTCCACCCTGCGCCCGCGAAGCCGCAAGCAGTCCTCCAAATCTTCAAGGCAACGGATTGTCTCCCCGAGCGAAAACAGCCCCGCTTGTTTCTTATAGTCGGGCAGTTCCTCCGGTAGGGCGGTGAGCAGGGAACAATCGTCCGGCATCAGCTTTATAATCATTAGGTTCCTGAAATGCCGTATCAACTCGTCAACCAATCGCGACGGGTCTTTCGAGCGGGAATAAAGTGCCGAAACGACTTCAAGCGCGGATTTTCCGTCGCCGTTCGCTATGGCGTCCGTCACCGCGAAAAGATGCTCTTTCCCCGCTATTCCCGCGCAATCGCGGACAACCTCCCGCGTTATCACGCCCCCTTCCGAAGCCGCCACGTCCAAAAGGGAAAGCGCGTCGCGCATACCTCCGTCGGAAAGCCCGGAAATCAGCAACGCCGCGTCTTTTTCAAGGGTAAGCCCCTCCTTTTCGGCGACTTCGGTCAATAAAAGCGCGCTTTCTTCCGCGTTGATTCTGTTAAACTCAAACCTTTGGCAACGCGAAAGAACCGTCGCTGGAATTTTATGGCTTTCCGTCGTGGCAAGAATAAAAATAACGTGCTGCGGCGGTTCTTCCAGCGTTTTCAAAAGCGCGTTGAAGGCGCTCGCCGAAAGCATATGCGCCTCGTCTATTATATAGACTTTGTATTTTAACTCGGTCGGAAGATACACCGCCTCATCGCGCAAAGCGCGTACATCGTCCACGCTGTTGTTGGAAGCGGCGTCTATTTCGGAAATATCGGTGGAGCCGTCCGCCAAAAGGCAGGATTCACATTCAAGGCAGGGGGAACCGTCTTTCGGCGAAAGGCAGTTGACGGCTTTCGCGAGAATTTTCGCGCAGGTGGTCTTGCCCGTCCCCCTTGAACCCGTGAACAAATAGGCGTGAGCGACCTGCCCCGACTTCACTTGATTTTGCAACGTCGTCGTTATATGCGGCTGCGAAATCACGTCGGAGAAGGTTTTTGAGCGATATTTTCTGTACAGCGCAAGATACATAAGGCAACCTCGCGGCGCGGTCCCTAAACGCGAACGCGGATTTGCCGCGGCACAAGCCGAAATCCGCTTAATGCTGCTCGGTTCCCCGCCTGACATGGTTCGCGGCGCGACCTTGCACGGGACCCGCGCCCGCGTTTAAGGACCGTTATTTTCGGTATCACTTCATTAAAGCGATAAAGGCTTTGGCTTTTTTTGCCACGGCGCGGTCGTTGTCATAGGTGAGCCTTTCGCCCGCCCTGTCAATCTCAATCCAGCGAATGTCGGAAATTTCCTCCTGTTGGGCGGTTAAATTCAAGCTCTTCGCGCGGGCGATAAAATAAACGACGGTTTTCGTAATATCGCGGCGCGGGGAATAAGTGACAATCTCGCGAAAACCCGTGTCCACCAATACGTCTATCCCCGTTTCCTCTTTTATTTCGCGAATGGCGGTTTCCACTTCGTTTTCCCCTTTTTCAATGTGCCCCTTCGGGAACGACCAATACCCCGACCTGACGTGCCTCACCAGCAATATCTCGGTGTTTCCGTGATATTTGCGATATACGACGGCTCCGCACGATTTCTCATAAAGCAAACGACAAACGCCCCCTTCAGCGGACAACCCCACTTTTCGGCTGTTTTCGGCGAGGTTTCCGGTAAATTCAACCGTATTCATTATACCATATATATTTTTTTTTTGCAACCTTTTTCAGCTTTGTTTTGTGTTAGAAAAAGTTGTAACTTTAATTGTCCGCCTTACCTGACTAATATCTTTATCGGCGACAAGCCATTCATTCCCGCGGTCAAGCACGCGTGAGCTTGACCGAGTCGGCGGGGTCGCCGGGTCGCTCCCGCGGGAGCGAAACTCCCCTGTCGCGGTTTACGCCGCCGCTTTTACCGCCGAATTTGTGCTGATACCACCCAATATCCGCCTTGGATAATTGTTTATCTGGTCTTCGACCGCTTGAATTTTCGCCAAGCTGATTTTGCTGAAATCCGTTCCTTTCGGGAAAAACCTCCGAATAATGCCGTTTGCGTTCTCGTTTGACCCTCGCTCCCGGCTACTGTACGGGTGGGCGTAATACATCTTAAACCGCTTTTCATCACGCTTGCATGACCGCTCTAAACTCTCAAAATCGAGAAACTCGCTACCGTTATCCATCGTTACCGTTTTGAATGTTTCCTTGAACTTTGCGCCGTAACGGCGTTCCAATCGGTCTAGCACCCGTTTCACGGCTCTTTGCGTTTTGTCGGGCGTTTGTCGATGCTCTCGCCTTTGAGATTATTCGATGCTTTGCGCGGTTTTTGCTTATCCTGCTTCCAACCCTCTTTACGGAGCAAATCCTTGCGAGTAACCTCGATTTCGCCGCTGTCAATGTTATTATACAGCGTTTTTACGGAAATTTCAACCGTAAAACCTACCGACTTTGCCGCCGCCAACGCGGCTTCGGGCGAATATTTTTCCTTTTTGATTTTGTTCACTAAAAATTTACGAAGCTCCGGCTCGTTGCTGATTTTTGCGTATCGCCCCTTGTTTTTGCCGTTATCATCGTGCTTTCTTTGACCCATATCACATGAATACACGCTCTCGTATTCATAAGTTTTTCCGTTCAACCGTTGCCACATGCCACGTTTAATTTCTCCGCG
>JAIRWE010000106.1 GCA_031253365.1 Oscillospiraceae bacterium
GCTGATTTTCGCCCCCATCATCTTGTTGCCTATGTGCGTGTGGATTGAATAGGCGAAATCAATTACCGTGGAACCCTCCGGAAGCGATTTCACGTCCCCTTTCGGGGTGAACACATAAACCTCGTCGGGAGCCAAATCGACCTTTATGGATTCGGTAATCTGCTCCACGTCGTCCGCTTCCTGCTGCTGTTCAAGGAGCTGCCTTATCCAGTCGAAGCGCACGCCGGCGTTTTTTTTCGCGCTCAGCCCCGCTTTATACCGCCAGTGCGCGGCTATCCCGTGCTGCGCGGTGTTGTGCAGTTCAACGGTTCTTATCTGCACTTCAAAAGGCACGCCCTCTTTCCCCAGAACCGTGGTGTGCAGCGACTGATAACGGTTCGCCTTGGGCGTGGCGATATAATCCTTGAAGCGGTTGGGTATGGGGGTAAACATATCGTGAATTATCCCCAGCACGTTATAGCAGTCAATATCGGACTTCACGATGACCCTGACCGCGTAAACGTCATAAATCGCCTCAAAGTTCTTGCCGTCCACATAGACTTTTTTATAGATGCTGTAAATCCCTTTGACGCGCCCTTCGATTAACGGAGGCGGATTCATGTCGCCGACGCGGTCCATTATCCTGTCTTTGATTCTTTCGATAAAATCGTCCCGCTCTTTTTTGTGGAGCAACAACTTTTCCTCTATTTCCCTGAACGCGTAGGCGTCTAAATAAGACAGCGAAATATCCTCCATTTCCTCCTTCATATCCGCGATGCCCAGCCTGTGCGCTATCGGCGCGTAAAAGCTCATGGTTTCGAGTGAAACGCGCCTTTGCTTTTCCGGCTCGGTGAATCCGAGGGTTCGCATATTATGCAGACGGTCCGCCAGCTTTATTATTATGACGCGAATATCCCGCGACATGGCAATCAGTATCTTCCGAATGTTTTCGGCGTTCTGCTCCTCTTTTGACGTGTTCAGCGGAACCAGCCCGATTTTCGTCACGCCGTCCACCAAAGCCGCCACGTCCGCCCCGAATTTCTTGCGTATAACGTCAAGGCTGACGTTCGTATCCTCGACCACGTCGTGCAAGAGCGCCGCGACAATCGTATCGGTGTCCATGCACATTTCCAAAAGGATAAACGCGACGGCGACGGGGTGGGATATATAAGGCTCGCCGGAAATGCGCGTCTGCCCCTCGTGCGCGCCGAACGCCGTTTCATAGGCGGAGGTTATCTTGTTCAAATCATAATTCTTCTCTCCGGTTTTTATTCTTTCCAACAAGCTGTCGAACACATAAGTCAAAACGCGCGCCCCCCTTCTTTTGAAAATGTTTTCGGAGATTGCCTACAATCGGCGCGCCGCCAACGCCCTCAATTTCAAAAACGTCGCGGATTGGGACAAGTCCGCTTTTTCGCCGGTTTCACGAAGCCCTATGCCGCCGGTCGAACGGTTAAACTCAATCAAACCCGCCTCGGAAAACATATCCAAAATTATACGCAGCATACAATAATTGACGTCCGCTTTCAGCGCCCTTTGCGCGACTTCCTCAAGACAGGGGGCGTTTTTCACGATGTCGTAGACTTTTTTCATTTTCGCGTCGTCCGGAATAACGCGATTTATTAACTTTCGGTCTATTTCCTCTCCCCGCGCGATTTTTTCATAGGCGCCCTTCGCCGCGAAATACCTTTCCTGGTTAAGCCCCGAAAGCCGCATATCGACCATCTTGACGCTTATACCCGTAACGCCGTTGTACTCGTTTATCCCGAGCGACACCATCAAATCGATTATATCGCCCGCCTTATACCAAAAATCGGCGAAAACACCGCTGAAATCCAAAATCTTTAATTCAAGCCCTTTGTACTCGATGTCAAAAGACGTATATTTCCCGTTTTTGAGCGGACGTTTGCGCTTAACCGCGCATTCCGGCAAATAAAACACGGGAACGGGGTTCCCCTCCCCGAAGGGTTGCAGCGCGTTTAATTTTTCGATGTTCTCGACGGTTATGTCGCTTGGCGCGGGCTGACCGTCCGCGCGGATTTCGGCGGCGGGCATAACGTCGTGGTACCGCTTCGCGTAATCGAGGGCACGCGCCTTGAAGGCGCCGATGTTTTCGCTTAAAATCGTGAATCCGCCCGCCGACGCGTGTCCGCCGAATCTTGTGAGCAAATCGCCGCAAAATTTCAGCATACCGTGTACGGAAAAACCGTTGACGCCCCGGCAGCTCCCTTTCGCCGTACCGCCGCTCGCCGAAATGACGACGCACGGCTTATCGAACCGCGAAGCCATTTTCGCGCTGATTATCCCGATGATTCCGCGGTGCCAGTCTTCCCCGGTCAAAACGAGGACGCGCTCGCTCAGCGGCGACGGGTCGGCGGAAAGCCGCTCTTGTATCTCGGCGGTTATTCCGCGCTCGATTTCGGCGCGCGCGGCGTTCAGCTCGTTTAATTCCGACGCCCTGTCATAAGCCGTTTGCTCGTCTTCGCACAGCAAAAGCTCCGCCGCCTTCGCCGGGTCGGAAAAACGCCCCGCCGCGTTAATCCGCGGACAGATGACATACGCCGCGGAAACGGCGTCCATGCCGCCGGCTCTGTCGAAAATCCCCGACTGTTTCATAAGACAGTACAGCCCGATATTCTCGGAATATTTTATGTTTTCCAGCCCCGCGGAAACGATGTGCCTGTTTTCGTCGACCAAAGGGACAATGTCGCCGATTGTGCCGATTGCCGCCAAATCCCCGTACTGTTCCATAACGCCGGAATTGTCGCCGTTTTCGAGGGCGGCTATCAGCTTTAAGACCACGCCGCAGCCCGCCAAGCTCTTGAAGGGGTATTCGTCGCCGCTTTGCTTCGGATTGATAATCGCCGCCGCTTCCGGAAGCGTTTCGGGCGGGGTATGGTGGTCGGTTATAATCAGGTTTATGCCGTTTTCTTTGATTAAGCGCGCCTCATTTACGGCGGAAACGCCGTTATCCACGGTAATAATCAGTTTCGTGCCCGATTTCGCTATCTTTTCGATTGCTTTCGCGTTTAACCCGTATCCTTCCTCGCGCGTGGGTATGTAGCTGTCGATTTCTCCCCCCAAAGCGGTCAGATAACCGCAAAGCATCACCGTCGCGGTAACGCCGTCGCAGTCATAATCGCCGTACACGGTGATTTTGCCGCCGTCGGAAAGCGCGGTTCGTATAAGCTCGGTCGCTTTGTCCATGCCTTTCAGAAGGAACGGGTCGTGCAGCTTGTCCGCGTTAAAAAATTCGCGCGCCTTTGTTTCGTCGTCTATGCCTCTCGCCGAAAGCGCGGCGGCGGCAAGCGGTCCCAGAGTTTTAAACGCCGGCAGGTCGGCTTCGCCGGATTTGTTTAACGTCCATTTTCTCATCGCCAAAATATTTCTCGCTTATTCTTAAAAATTTTTTCGCGGGGTTTTCGACAGCTTTTTCATAAGGAAAACAAATATGACAATCAGCATGACGTCCGCCAAGAACCAGGCGAAAGGATTGGCGAAACAAACCGCGTTAAAGCCGTATACCGTCACCAGCGACGCCACGCACGCCCTCGCGACAAGCTCGCTTACCCCCGCGAGCATGGTCACCGTGCCGTAACCCAACCCCTGCACGGAATTTCTGATAACGAAAAGTATCCCCAAAATCCAGTAAAGCGAACCGTTCACCCTCAAAAGCCGCGTGACATAATCCAGCGCCTCCGTCAAATTCTCCTCGCTTCGGCTCACGAAAATCATCGCCATGTACCGCCCCGCGAAAAAGACCAAAAGCCCCGCGACGACGCTGTAAACCGACACCATCACGATACCGAGCCGTATGCCCTTTTTCACGCGGAGGATTTTGCCCGCGCCCAGATTTTGCGCGCAGAAGGTGGCCATCGTTATGCCGAGCGTTTCCATGGGCTGCATAAGGAAAACCTGTATCTTTGAAGCCATTCCCACGGCGGAAACGGCGACTTTGCCCAAATCGTTCACCGCGCTTTGCAAAATAACGCTTCCCACCGCCGTTATCGAAAACTGCAAGGCCATCGGAACGCCGTTGGAAATCAGTTTCGCGCATCTTTTCCGCGAAAATTTCAGCTCGTCTTTCTTGAACAGCAAAACGGAATAGTTCTTCCTCAGGTACACCGCGCACAAAACAACGGAAAAAATCTGCGCGACGACGGTCGCCCAACCCGCTCCCGCCGTTCCCATGTTGAAACCGAGAATGAAAACAAGGTCGAGAATCACGCTTATCACACAGGAAATAATCAGGAAATAAAGCGGGGTCTTGCTGTCGCCCAAGGCGCGGAGCAACCCCGCGAAAATGTTGTACAATATAATGGCGGTTATACCGCCGAAAAGCACGATTATATAAGAATGGGCGCTCTCTATCGTTTCCGCGGGCGTGTTCATAATTTCCAGCAGCGGACGGGTGAAAATCATGGTAAGCGCCGTAAGCGCGGCGGCGAACATCCCGCAAAGGTAGAAAGCGTTGACGGCGTAACGGCGCATTTCCGACACGTTGCCCGCCCCGAAGGTCTGCGCAATCGGTATACAAAAACCGTTGGTCAACCCAAGCACAAAACCTATGACAAGAAAATTCAGCGAACCGGTGGCGCTGACCGCGCCCATTTCGTCCATGCCGATAAATCTGCCGATAATCGCTATGTCGGCTAAATTATAGGACTGCTGAAGCAGACAGCCGAGTAAAACCGGCAGGCAAAACCTCACGATAACGGGAACGGGTTTGCCCTTTGTCATATCCCTGACCAAATAATCACCCTGTTTCTGTGCGGGACGGAGTTCGCCTGTACCGACGGGCGGTTTGCCATGAGCAATTATAGCACACTCCGAAAGGAAAATCAAGCGTTTTTCGGCAATACAGCCCGTATTTTTCGGCAATACGGCGCGTATTTTTTGAGGATTTGCATAAAAAGCGCGCCGTTTTCGGCGCGCTTTTTGTACGCTGTGGTGATGAAACGAAGGCGAGATTATCGCAACTTTTCGATTTCCTCGCGGGTTAAGCCCTAATATCTCCTCAACCCCTGTAAAATCAGCACAATCACCAGCCAAACCGCGTTATAAGCGATTATCGAAAGCGCCGAGAGCATATTCGTCGCCGCGAACAGGATAAACGCGAAGAGCAGCATCCCCCCGAAAAGCAGCCCCGTGAACATCGCCGCCGAAGTCACCGTCATGTCGCGGATAAGCGTCTTCGCGGTGACCAACGCCTTCGCGAAGGACGTGAACGTGCCGTTGCAGGCGATTTCGGAATTGCCCCGGGACGTATAGCGGGAATAATCGTCGAATTTCTTGTGCAGGTCGAAGGGCAGCAGCCTTATTTTTTCGGGGTTAAGCTCAAAAATATCCGCCAGCTTGTTTACCGTAACGAGTGAATCCTTGGTTCTCACCGCCAGCGCGACGCCGTTCGCGGAAAGTTCCCTCAACGCGCTTTTGACCGCGCCGTTCGGCACGACCTCGATAAAAAACATCGCCACCGTTTCGCCGCCGACCGCCAGATAAACGACCTCGCCGTTTTCGGGGCAGTGTTTGCGCTCTTTCTTGATGTCGGGAATGTCTATGCCGTGGTGCTTCATCTGTTCGCGGTTGCCGAGCAGGACGCGCTTTGAACCCATCCAGCCGGTTATCCCCATGTTAACCTCATAAATGCAGTTCTCGATTTTATAAAGCAGCTCGCTGTCGCCCGAAATCATATCGTAAAACATATACGACATGATGGAACCCGTCTTTATGGCGAGGCTCGCCGCTATGACGATGGATTCGTCGATTGAAACCGCGTCGAGGGTTCCGGGCTTCTGGCAGCGCTTGACGTTGAGGAACTTTATGCTCCCCGCGGGGAAAAGCAGCCCCGCGTCTATCACGACGGCGTTCGCTTTTGAAAATTTTTGCGCGGCTTTATAGCCCATTACCACGCAATCGTATTTTGAAAGCGTTTTTGACACGCGCAAAAGCGGCCCGTTCACCAAAAACATTACCGAGAACGGCGAAAACAACGCCAGCATCGCGCCGCCCGCCGTTACCGCCCAGCAAACGCTGCGCCGCATTTCCTCGCCGCCCGCCGACAGGAAAAACGCGGCGATTCCCGCCAGCAACGCCGCCGCGCAGCCGATAGGTGTCAGGCGGCGGCAGATTAAATCCGCCAAATCCGTGCAGTAGCTGTTTTTGAGATAATCGGTCAAAAACTCGGTTTTTTTCAGAAACACGGGAACGGGCATCTCGCTCAGGATACCTTTCGTGAAAATCCGCGCCGATTTTTCGTCGTCCCGCGTTTCGGCGGCATACGCGAAAAACTTCGCGCTGTCGCCCGATATAAAGCGGAAATTGCGCTTCGCCCTCACAATCATAAGCAGCTTCCCCGTCGTGTTGAAAAACAGCGTGAGCAGGGCGGCGCTGACGTATATATGCGCTTTCCCCTGTTGCAGAAGGCTGGTATTGGTCAGCTGGACCGCCGCCGCCAGCAGCAATAAAACGCAGGGTACGGCGCAGATGCTGTCGCAGTCGGCTTTCCCCGAAAACAGCCCCTGAAGCCCGCGCAAAACCACGCCGGAGCATACCGCGACGCCCGTAACGCCGACGACCAAGTTGAGGTAGACGAACGCCGTCGCCGCGGCTCTCAGCTCGCCGTTGAACATATTGTCCCGCACGTCGTAAAACAGCTTCCCGCCCGATTCGTACAGAAAAGCGGCGAGGATTAAAACGGCGTTCAAAACAAGCAAAAGGACGAACCGCCATTTCAGCCCCTTGTGGGATTCGTTCAAATCGTCCCAAATCTGCCCGCTCGTATCGTAACTTTCAAAATCGTCGCTTTCCCCGTCGTCCTCGTAATCGTCCTCGTAATCGTCGTCAATGTCCTCGAGGATAAAATCGCGGATTTTCCGCTTTTTCTTCTTTTCCAGCTCCCTCGCTTCCAACTGGCGGGAAAACAGGTTCGTGGGCGGCAGAACCGCCGAATCTTCTATAATCTGCCTTTTGTAGTCGATGTTCAGCTTTGACGGGAGCGTGCGCCCCTTATAATTGCCGGGCGCGCTTATGGCGGAAAGCGTGTCCACCGTAAGCGTCTTGCGCGCGTTTATGTCGGACTCCCTTTTTTGCGCGAGGGATTTGTTAAGCGATTCAAGCAGGGAGGAATTGCTTAACTTGTCCTTTTGGCTTTTCACGCTCGGATAGCGGACGCCCTTCTTCGCCATTACCTTCGGGGCGGCGGGCAGGTATTCCTTTATGTCCGGCTCGGCGTTCCCGTCTTCGATTTCGGCGGTGTCGCCTATGTCGCGCGTGATTTTTATACCGGTGATTACGTCGGTGCCGGGGGGTTCGGCTTTTTTTACGTCGTAGGGGTTTATGCCGCTGATTAACTCGTCCGGGTCCTCGAGGGCAAGGTCTTTTCCCAAAAACTCCTCTTCCCGTATCTTTTGAAGCCTTGCCTTTTCCTCGGGCAAAAGCGCGTTTTTGGGCGCGGGCGGCTTCGCTTTGACGGCGGGCGCGTCTTCCTCGGGCGGGGGTTCGTCGCTCGGCTTTGAAACCGCGAGCCGTCTCGCCGGCGGAGGGGGGACGTAGGGGGAAAGCCTTTCGGCTCTGAACTGCCTCGTTTTTTCCGAAGGGGCGGGCGTTTGGCTTTCCGGGACGCTGAACCGCCGTATTTTTACGGGTCTTACGGGTTTGAAGGGTTCGGCTTTTTCCTCCCCCGGTTTCTCGCCGCTTTTCTCGACCGCGTTCGCCGCGCTCAAATCCTCCTCGGTTTTCGCGTGTCTGAACGCGGAACCTCTCCCCGCCGATTTTTCCCTCGGGGACAGCCCGTCGATTATATCCGTAACGCTTAAATCGCCGTTTGACTTTCGGAGAATTTCCCTGGACTTCTTCGCCGCCGCCGCCGTTCCGAAACGGCGGGCTTCTATCCCGGCGAGTTCGTCGGTGAGGGACTCGCTTTCGTCCGCGAAAGGGAACGCCGCTTCCGAAGGATTTCCGTTTTTCTTTTTAGACAGCTCGTTGAGAATATCGTCAACCGACAATCTATCGCTCATTTTCCCGCCCTCCCCTCATTCCGGCTTTGGCTATTTCAAACATGAGTATCCCGCCGCACACGGAAGCGTTCAGAGAATTGATATTCCCGCGCATGGGAATTGAAACGATAAAATCGCAATTCTCGCGGACAAGCCTGCTTATGCCGTCGCCCTCCGAACCGATGACAAGGCACACCCCGCCCGCGGACGAAAAATAGTCGGTTTCGTAATAAACCGCGCCGCCGTCCGCCTGCGCGCCGTAAATCCACAAGCCGCGCTTTTTCAGGGCTTTTATCGTGTCGGTTAAATTCGTTACCCTGGCGACCTTCAAAAACGCCGCCGCCCCCGCCGAAGCCGCGTAAGCCGCCCCCGAAAGGCTCGCGCTCCCGCGTTCGGGAATGACCATCCCGTCCGCGCCCGCCGCCTCCGCCGTTCGGATGAGCGCGCCCAAGTTGTGCGGGTCCTGTATTCCGTCGGCGATGATAATGAAAGGGGGGCGCCGTTCGGCTTCGGCGGCGGCGAGAATATCGTCGACGGAATGATACCGCGCGCGCGAAATCACGCAGATTATCCCGCCGTGTCTGTACCCGCCCGCCTGTTTCAAAAGCGCGTTCAT
>JAIRWE010000118.1 GCA_031253365.1 Oscillospiraceae bacterium
CGAACGTGCCTTTGGATTTGTATGACCACAACTGGCGCGTATATTCCCGCAACCTCATCATGCCGCCGCATTACAGCGGGGAACACTGCACGATTGAGAACTCGATGATTGCGGAAGGGTGCAACATCGACGGGCAGGTGGATTTTTCCATACTGTTCGCGGGGGTGACGATTGAGGAAGGCGCGGTTGTGCGCGACAGTATAATAATGCCGAACACCTATATAAAAAAGGGCGCGGTAATCGAATACGCGATTATCGGCGAGGATTGTCTTATCGGCGAAAACGTCAGGGTGGGCGACCGTCCCGAGGCGATAGAGAACAAGGACAACTGGGGCGTCGCCGTCGTCGGGCATCGCGTCAGCGTCAAGCCCGACACGGTTATCAAACCCAAGGCCATGGTTTCCGAAAACATATAGGCGGCGGGCGGCGGACACGGCGGGGCTTTCAAAGAAAAACAAGGGGGTGTTAATTATGGCGGGAATGGCGGGGGCGCTCGGGCTTATTTTCGCGAATATGCACGATTTGACGGTAACGGATTTAACAAAGACGCGCACGTTGGGGAGCGTGCCTTTCGGGGCGCGGTACAGGCTTATTGATTTTCCGCTGTCTAATATGACCAATTCCGGTATTTCGGCGGTCGGGGTGATTACGAAGTCGAACTACCAGTCGCTTTTGGATCATCTCGGTTCGGGGGATGAGTGGGATTTGTCGCGCAAGGCGGGCGGGCTGAGGCTGCTGCCGCCTTACGGGCGCGCCGCGGACTTCGCGCCTGTGAGCGGGTTTTTCCGCGGCAGGCTGGAAGCGTTGGCGGGTGTGACGCAATATATCAGGAACGCTCCGGGCGAATACGTGATAATGAGCGACTGTGATATTATAGTCAATATCGACTATAAGGCGGTTTTGGATTATCACATCGAAAAGGGAGCGGACATTACCGTGGTTTACGGCAGGGGGAAATACGCCGAAGGCGAACTTCGCACCAAAACGGTACTCAACATAAATCAGGACGACCTTGTTTACGACGTGCTTATCCGCCCCGAAACGTGCGGGGAAGTCAACGCGAGCATGAATATGTTCGTAATGGGGAAAGAGTTTCTGATTGACGTCATAGAGGAAAGCGCCTCGCGTAATCTGTACAGCTTCGAGGTTGACGTTATACAGCACCGCTGTAACGAGCTGAAGATATACGGGTATAAGTACGGGGGGTATTATTCGCAGATAGACAGTATCATTACGTATTTCAACAGCAATATGGAGCTGATGGACTTGGCGAAGAGGAACGAGTTGTTCGGCGGCGACGGACGCCCGATTTACACGAAGGTGCGCGACGAGGCTCCCGCCAAATACGGGCTGGAAGCCTGCGTGACCAACTCGTTGGTCGCGGACGGCTGTATAATCGACGGTTACGTCGAAAACTGCGTGCTGTTCAGAGGCGTGAAAGTCGGCAAGGGCGCCGTCGTGAAAAACTGCATACTCATGCAGGATTCGGCTGTGGGCGAAAAATGCGAGATGAACCACGTCATCTCGGATAAAAACGTCAAGGTGGGCAGTTACCGCAGCCTGTTCGGAACGCAGGATTATCCCGTGTTCGTGGGCAAAGGCGCGAGCGTTTAGCGTTTCGCCGAACGCGCCCTGCCGTGTTCCTCTTTTATTTCCTCGTAAATCCTTTTATAATTTTCGTATCTGCCGGGCGCGATAACGCCCTTCTCCGCCGCTAAGCCGACGGCGCATCCGCTTTCGCCCGTATGCGCGCACCCCGCGTATTCGCACCTCCCCGAAAAAGGGGAAAACTCGCGAAAGCACTCGGCCGTTTCGCCGGGCTTGATGTCGCCGTAAAATCCGGTCCGGACCGAGGAAAACCCCGGCGTGTCCGCGATATATCCGCCGCCGCGAAAATCGTGCAGTTCGACCGTTCGGGTGGTGTGCCGCCCGCGCCCCAATTTTTTGCTTATTTCGGCGGTGGGGCGGTTCAAATCGGGAATAAGCCGATTCAGAAGGCTGGTTTTGCCCGCGCCCGTGTTGCCGATTAAGGCAAAGAACGCGTCGTCGCGCGCGTCGGCGGCTCGCGCGATTAGAAAATCCGCCAGCTTGTTCGCGCCCGCGCCCGTTTCGTTATCGACCGAAAAACAAGAAAAGCCCGCCTTTTGATACACGTCAAAAAGCGCGGCTTCTTTTTTGTCGATTTTGGTAAAAGCAAACGCGGTTTCGATTTTTTTGCTTTCGAGGATAACGGTCAATTTATCGAGTATAAGCGCGTTGGGATTGGGTTCGCAGGAAGAAACGACGATAACCGCCGCGTCAAGGTTGGCGAGAGGAGGGCGGACAAGTTCGTTCCTGCGCTCGTCGATGTCGCGAATGACGCCTTCGGCGTTTTCAAAGGAAACAGTCGCGAAATCCCCCGCGCACGGACTGATGTTTTTCAGCCTGAACAGCCCGCGCGCCCTGCACGTTATAATTTCGCCGTCGAAGGTTTTAACCGTATACAGCCCCCCGACCGATAAAACAATCCTGCCGCGCCGAACGCACATGGCTCAGTCGTCCTGTTCGGTTTCCGGCGGTTCCGCGGTTTCCGGCGGTTCGGTGGTTTTCGGCGGTTTTGTGGTTTCCGGCGGTTCCGTGGTTTCCGGCGGTTCGGTTGTGGGCGGTTCGGTGGTGGACTCCTCGGGAGGGGTGCTTATCTCCCTCATAATTTTCGTGTTGCGTTCGAGGATTTCGTATGACGGCGGGTCGGTGGTGAAATCATACTCGAACGTGGCGTAAAGACCTTCCAGCCCGGTGGCAAGGCACTTTATCCTGATGGAATACGTGTGAACGCCGCCGTTTTTAATCTGCCAAACGAACTCTTTCTTTATGCCGACGTCGTAGGTCTTGCTGTCCACGCGCTCGCCGTCCGTGTAATACTTGAACTCGTATTCGCCCGTCCAGTCGCCCGTTATTTTGAAGCTGATTTCCGCTTCCCTCTCCTCGGCTTCGCCCTCGCCGACCCACACCTCAACCTCCGTCCAGTTTTCGACCCTTGTGGTGGGGTCTATGCTTTGGCGGACGATTTTGCCTTTTTTGTCGTCGTCGCTCGGCTCGTAGCTTTCTTTAAGCGTAATCCTGTATTCCTGCGCGGTACCCCTCGCGGTGATTATGCCCACGTTCACCAAGTCGGGTACGTTGGTGAACCCGTCGTCAAACTTCCCTTGGCTTACCCAGACGGTGACGTTGTCGCCCGCTTCCATTTCGGTTCCGGGACCCGGTTCCGTCTTTATGACGTATTCCTTCTTCACGTCGTCGTCGAAGGCGTATTTTACTTTGGGGACAAGCGACTGACCTTCCACCAGTTTGCATACGTCGTCCATGTGCAAAGGTCCGTTTTTGAGATAGTCGTCGATGTAAACGATGTTGGGCCCGAGGCTCACCGTTACCTTGACGGTGGTGTTCGCTTTGATTGACCTGCCTTCGGCGACGTCCTGCGTCATTATGACGCCTTTCGCGTATACCGTGGAAAATTCCGACGTGGGTTCAAACGTCAACCACGTGTAGGTATCCACCGCCACCATATAGTCCATGTTGATAAGCCCCGGCATCTTGTCCCTGCCGGGCGGCAGGTCCGGTTCCTCCGGTTCCACGACGCTCCCGACAATCATGTAAATCAGCCAAGCGGTTAAAATCACGAACACGGACGCCACCGCGAAAAGTATGGGAAGCAGGGGGGAACGCCGTTCGACCACCTCGTCGTCGTCGTAATCCTCGTCGTATTCGTCGTCGTCGTCATAGGGCGCGTTTTCGGGCGCAACGGGGGCGCGGGCGGAAGGCGAACCGGGGGGCGGGACGGCTTTCCCCACTTTGTCAAAAAACTTCGTTTTGCCGTCCGTGGAAAAATATTTGTATTCAAAAACTATGCTGGGGTTCCTTTCAAACTCTTTCAGGTCGCTGACCATTTCCCCTGCGGTTTGGTATCTTTTCGCCGGCTCCTTTTGCATGGCGCGAAGGGTGATTTCTTCCAGCCCTTCGGGGATAGAGGCGTTTATTTCCGCGGGACGCTTAGGGATTTTATTGGTGTGCATAAGGGCAATCGCGAGGGGATCCTCGCCGTCGAACGGCTTGACGCCCGTCAGCATTTCATAAAGCATTACCCCCACGGAATAAAGGTCGCTCTTCTCGTCGGTAATGTCGCCGCGCGCCTGTTCGGGGCTGATGTAATGCACCGAGCCGATGGCCTTTTCGGAAATGGTTTTGTCTATTTCGCGGTTGAACCGCGCAATCCCGAAGTCCATCACCTTGATTGTGCCGTCGCGCAAAAGCATGACGTTCTGCGATTTTATGTCGCGGTGGACAATCCCCCTGTCGTGCGCGTGCTGCAAGGCGCGAAGAATCTGCTGGACGAACCCGAGCGCCTCCCTCCATTTCAGCACGCCCTGCTTTTCGATGTACTCGGTCAGCGTAATCCCGTCGATATATTCCATTACGATGAATTGCACGCTTTCGGTGAAACCCACGTCGAAAATTTTCACAATGTTCGGGTGAGAAAGCAAGGCGATTGCCTTCGACTCGTTGCGGAATCGCCGCAGAAAGTCCTCGCTCCCCGCGAACTCGTTTTTGAGGATTTTCACCGCGACCGTTCGGTTTTCGGCAATATCGTCGGCTTTGTAAATGTCCGCCATTCCGCCCGCCCCGATTTGTTCGAGTAGCTCATACCGTCCGTCTAACTGTACGCCGATGTAATTATCCATAAACAAAAACCTCTCTCTAACAAACTATCAGCGCGGCGGTGATGTTATCTCTGCCGCCGTTTTTAAGCGCGTATTTTATCAAAAGGTCGCAAACCTTGTTTTTCGGGTTGTTCACGATTATTTCGGCGATTTTCGCGTCGTCGCCGTAGGAATGTAAACCGTCGGTGCAAAGCAGCAATATGCTTTCCTTTTGCAAGTCCAACTCAAAATAGTCGGGGGTTATGCCCGATTCGGCCCCGATTGCCCGCGTAATCGCGTTCCTGTCCGGGTGGAAGCGGCTTTCCTCCTCGGTAATTTTGCCTTCCTCAATCAAGGTTCGGATATAGGTATGGTCCTTCGTTATCTGCTGTATTCCGTCCCCGAAAATGTGATAGGCGCGGCTGTCCCCGACGTTGACGATATAAGCCGTTTCCTTATGGGCGATGGCGGCGACGCAAGTCGTACCCATTCCCTGTTTTTTGTCGTCTATGCAGGATTCGTCAAAGACAAGGGAATTGGCGGCGATAACGGAGGTTATCATCAGGTTGCGGATTGTATTGCGGGTTATGTCGTCGCGGAAACCCTTCTTTATCCGTCCGGAGATGAAATCAACCGCGAGCTGGCTCGCGCGGCTCCCCGCTTTCTCCCCGCCCATTCCGTCGCAT
Source organism: Oscillospiraceae bacterium (assembly GCA_031253365.1). Classification (GTDB taxonomy): domain Bacteria; phylum Bacillota; class Clostridia; order Oscillospirales; family Ruminococcaceae; genus Ruminiclostridium_E. Next base: position 5,363 of record JAIRWE010000118.1, read on the forward strand.
AAAACGACCGCGACCGCGCCGGATTCACCCAAAACGTCCGCCCACACCCTGTCTTGATTTTCGTAACGTCTGTTTCCGATGTCTGTTTTTGAAAAAACCCTCATTTTTCTCCTTGCCCGCAGCCGCGCCGCCCCCCGCGAAGCTGCCCGCAGGCGGCGTTGATGTCCGCGCCCAGCGTTCGCCTTACGGTAACGTTTATGTTCTCTTTCGCCAAACGCCCGGCGAACGGCCTTATCCTCGCGCTTTTATTGAACGAACCCGATTCGACCGCGTTGGCGGGGATTAGGTTCACATGGTACGAACCGTCCGGCAGCCCTTTCATCAGCCGCGCGAGCCGCGCCGCGTCATCCCCTTTGTCGTTCACGCCGTCGATTAAAGCGTATTCATAGCTTATTCTGCGCCCGGTCTTCTCAAAATAACCGGCGCAGGAATCAAGCAGAGTTTTCAGATTAAAGCGTTTGTTAATCGGCATAATCGCGCTTCTGTCCGCGTCGTTCGAGGCGTGAAGCGACACCGAAAGCGTCAGCCCCAGCCTTAACCCGGCAAGCTCGTCTATTTTGTCCGCCAAGCCGCAGGTGGAAAGCGAAACGCGCCTCAAACTCATGCCGTACCCGGATTGCAGAATTTCAAGAAACTTCACCACGTTGGCGAAATTATCCAGCGGTTCGCCTACGCCCATTATGACCACGCTGTCGATTTGGTCGCCGGCGCGCGCGGTTTCATACAACTGCGCCAGCATCTCGGACGGGGCGAGGTCCCTTTCCAGCCCCGAAGCCCCCGAGGCGCAGAACTTGCAGCCCATTCGGCACCCGACCTGCGAGGAAACGCACAAACTGTTTTTGCCCTTGCGCGGCATAAAAACAGTCTCAATTTTATTGCCGTCGTCAAGCCCATAAAGGTATTTTACCGTATTATCGGTACTTGATACAAGCCTTTTTTGCATATTTAGTGATTTTATACAAAATTTCTTGCCGAGTTTATCCTTTAATTGGTCACAAATATTGGACATTTCACTAAAATCCGTCGCTTTTTTTGAATGGAGCCACTCAAAAACCTGTTTCGCGCGGAAACCCCGTTCGGACAGCCCGACGATTTCACGCGTTAATTCGTTGAGGTTCAAAGACAAAATGTCCGTTTTTTTATCCATGTTTTTCCATAATCGCGGCGTAAAAGCCGTCGCCGCCCGTTTCAGACGGAATGAGCGTGCGTTCGTTTATCAGCGAGAATTCCTTCGCGCCGCCGAGAAAATCCCTTACGACGTCCTCGTTTTCCGCTTTGCTGAGCGTGCAGGTGCAGTACATGAGAACCCCGCCTTTTCGGGCGTAGCGCGCCGCCGTTTTGAGAATCGCCTTTTGCGTTTCGGGCAGCGACGCGAACTCGCTCAGGGGCTTGTACTTGATTTCGGGTTTGCGGCGAATCACGCCCAGCCCCGAACACGGCACGTCGCACAGAACCTTGTCGGCGTTCGGAAGCGCCGCGTTGAAAACCCGCGCGTCGTTTTCGAGCGTTTCTATTACGCCGAGACCCAACAGCCCGGCGCCTTGTCGGATAAGCGGCAGCCGTTTCCCGTTTATGTCGCAGCTGATAACCCGCCCTTTGTTTTCCATAAGCTGCGCGATTGTAAAACTTTTCCCGCCCGGAGCCGCGCACAAGTCTATGACGGTTTCGCCGCTTCGCGGGTTGAGCGATTCGCAGACCTTTTGCGAGGATATATCCTGTATGTGGAATTTATCCGTCGCGGTACCGGGGAAACAGCCGAGTTTTACGCAGACGGGCAAATCCGGGTATTTGAGAACGTTCGCGCGGGCGAACAGCGGCGGGGAACCGAGGCTTGAGCGCAAAATCTCCGTCGCCGTTTCCTCGCCGTATTCCGCGAACCACTTTTCAATGAGCGGTTCGGGGCAGGAATACTTAACCGACAGACCCGCGCCGTCAAGGAAGCCCCTGTCCGCGCGCAAAAAACTCCGCGTCACGGCGTTTATAAAGGATTTCATCCTCGGCGGGGCGAGGTTGACGGACTCGTTCACCGCCGCGCTTTCGGGGACGCGGTCCATGAAAAGGATTTGATACAGCGCCATTCGCAAAAGCGTGACCGCCTCCGGTTCCAACCCGCCGCTCCCGTTGCGCGAAAACCTTTCTATAATATGGTCCAGCGTTATGCGGCGTTCCAAAACGCCGTAAAACAGCGCGGACACGAACGCCCCGTCCCTTTTGTCAAACCCGGAGCGCGACAGCTTCGCGCCGAGGGCAAGGGAGGAATACGCCTTCCGGGTTTCGACCTTCATCAAAAGGTCATAAACGCTTTTCCGCGGGGAACCGCTCATCTGCGGGTGCTTGCCAGCAACCGCAGAAGCTGCATAAGCGAAACCAACAGCGCGGCGATATAGGTGAACGCCGCCGCCGAAAGCGTTTTGCGCGCGCCGATTACCTCCTCGCCGACGAGGTATCCCCTGCCGATGATTGTGGACATGGCGCGGCTGCTCGCGTTAAATTCGACGGGCAGGGTTATAAACTGGAAAAATACCGCGACGGCAAAAAGGATAATCGCCGCCTGAACCAACTGAAACATTTCAAAAATCAGCCCCGCGAGCAAAACGAAATACCAAAAGCGCGAGCAAATGCTCACGACGGGGAACATGGCGGTGCGGATTTTCACCGGGGCGTAGTTTCGCGCGTGCTGAATGGCGTGCCCGACTTCGTGCGCGGCGACCGAGATGGCGCCTATGGTGTCGTTGTTGTGAACCGACTGCGATAAGGCGACGGTTTGGTTCCT
>JAIRWE010000122.1 GCA_031253365.1 Oscillospiraceae bacterium
TGTTTGAGCATAAACAGCACGCGGGCGGAAACCGGGGTTCCGGCATCTGCGGTTATTCTTACTTTTGACGACGGGCCTAATGCGCATAACGATACTACGGCCATGCTGCTTGACGTTCTGAAAAAATACGAAGTGAAACGCTGTTATTACGGGCATATTCACGGGGCGGGCGCCGCGAACGCCTTTCGCGGTGAAAAAAACGGCATACGTTTCGATATGATTGCCGCCGATTTTACAAATTTCACACCCGTTCTTGTGGATTCGTGAAATATTTTTTTTATAAAAAACACTGGAATTTTATTTTTTATTATGTTATAATGAACGCCGGGCATCGCCGAACACTTGGAAGGAGAGAGAAAATGGAGGTTATTTCCACCGATAAAAAGGAAACGAACGTCGTCGAGGTTGAATTCAGGATAAACGCGGAGGAGTTTGAGGAAGCCGTACAGTCCGCTTTTTTGAAGAAAAGGAAAAACATAACCGTGCCGGGGTTCCGCAAAGGGAAAGCGACGAGGCGCATGATAGAGTCGAAGTTCGGGGAAAGCACATTTTACGAGGACGCGGTGAACGGCATTTACAAAACCGCCGTTCCCGACGTGGTGGACGAGTTGGAGCTGGACCTTGTCGATTCCCCCAGCGTGGAGGTGCTTTCCGTAAGCAAGGACGACGGCGTTTCGTTCAAGGCGCGGTTCGTCGTCAAACCCGAAGTGTCCATAAGCGATTACAAGGGGCTTAACGTGGAAATCTCGAAGGTCGAAGTCACCGAGTCCGACGTGGACGCGCAGATTGAAAAGATGCGCGGCGACAACGCGAGGATTCTCGACGTTACCGACCGCCCCGTTAAGAACGGCGACGCCGTGACGCTTGATTTTGAGGGATTTTGCGAAGGCGAGGCGTTCGAGGGCGGCGCGGCGAGAGATTTTAAGATTGAAGTCGGCAAGGGGAATTTTATCCCGGGGTTTGAGGAGCAGATTGTCGGCAAAAGCATAGGGGAGGATTTTGAGATAAACGTAACCTTCCCGGAAGATTATCACGCGGAGGGTTTGGCGGGCAAAGAAGCGGTGTTCAAATGCAAAATCCGCGAAATATCCGAAAAGGAGCTTGCGGAGCTTGACGACGAGTTCGTGAAGGACGTGAGCGAATTCGATACCCTCGACGAGCTGCGCGGCGATATTCGCTCCAAGCTGCGGGAAGTCGGCGAAAAAATCCACGACGTGGCGTTGGAACGCGAAATCGCCGAAAAGACGGTGAGTCTTATGAACGCGGATATTCCCGAAGTGATGTTTGAAAATCGCATTGACGAGATGGTGCGGGATTGGAGTTACAGACACAAGATTAAACCGGGCGATTACGCCGACATCAACGGCATTACCATCGAACAGTTCAGGGACAATTTTCGCGAAATAGCCGAAAGGCAGGTTAAGTTCAGGTTAGCGCTGGAAAAAATCGCCGAGCTTGAGGGGATTCAGGTAACCGAGGAGGAGCTTGAGGCGGAGTATGATAAAATGGCGAAGCAGCACGACACGAAGCCGGAAAATATCCGCGCCGTGATAAGCAGCGACGCCGTCACTCGCGACGTCAAAACCGAAAAGGCGTTTCAACTGCTGATAGACAGCGCCGAGATAACCGAAAAACCCGGGCAATGAGGAGAGAATATCATGGATTATATGAGTCTTGTCCCGACCGTAATAGAGCAAACCGGCAGAGGCGAACGCGCATACGACATCTATTCGCGCTTGCTTAACGACAGGATTGTAATGCTTCACGAGGAGGTGAACCCCGTAACCGCCAGCCTCACCGTAGCGCAGCTGCTGTTCCTCGAAGGGCAGGACCCCGACAAGGACATTCATCTTTATATAAACAGCCCCGGGGGTTCCATAAGCGACGGTATGGCGATTTTTGACACCATGAATTACATCAAGTGCGACGTCGCCACAATCTGCCTCGGAATGGCGGCTTCCATGGGGGCGTTCATTTTGGCGGCGGGCGCGAAGGGCAAGCGTATGGCTCTGCCGAACAGCGAGATTATGATTCATCAGCCGCTCATTTCGGGGGGGTTGTCGGGGCAGTGCAGCGATATAAAAATCCGTTCCGACCATTTGGTGAGGACGCGGGATAAGATGAACGCGTTACTCGCGGGGATGACGGGGCAGCCTATCGAAGTTATCCAAAAGGACACCGACAGGGACAACTTTATGACGGCGCGGCAGGCTTTGGATTACGGGATAGTCGATAAGGTGATGGAAAAACGATAGAGGGGGATTGCGATGTTACGCTGTAACTTTTGCGGGAAAACCGAAAATCAGGTGTCGCGTATGCTTCAAGGCAAAAGCGGGTTCATTTGCAGCGACTGCGTGCTGACTTCGTATCAGATGCTTTACGAGCCGGATTTCGAGGACTTCGACGACGACGACGACGGCGGCGCGCCGTACAATTACGGCGGGGAATACGGCGGTTATTCCATCGGCGGGATTAAAGAGGGGGAAATCATAAAGCCCGCCGAAATCAAAAAAATCCTCGACCAGTATATCATCGGGCAGGAAGAAGCGAAAAAAATCCTCTGCGTGTCGGTGTATAACCATTATAAGCGGATATTCTTCAACGATAAAAACAGCGGGAAAGAAGACGACGTGGAGATTCAAAAAAGCAACGTCCTGCTTATGGGACCCACCGGCGTGGGGAAAACCATGCTCGTTCAGACGATGGCGCGGGTGTTGCAGGTACCCTTCGCGATTGCGGACGCGACGACGCTTACGCAGGCGGGTTACGTCGGCGAGGACGTGGAAAACGTCCTGCTGCGGCTCATTCAGGCGGCTAATTTTAACATCGACGACGCGGAGCGCGGCATAATATACATCGACGAAATCGACAAAATTTCCCGCCGGAGCGAGAACACGTCCATCACGCGCGACGTAAGCGGCGAGGGCGTTCAGCAGGCGCTCCTGAAAATCATAGAGGGAACGGTTTCAAACGTGCCTCCGCAAGGGGGCAGGAAGCACCCGCATCAGGAATTTATACAGATTAACACCAAGAATATACTGTTTATATGCGGCGGTTCCTTCGACGGGATTGAGAAAATCATAACGTCGCGCATAAACTCGACGTCGCTGGGGTTCGGCGCGCAGGTCAAGACCGCCAAGGAGAAGTCCGGCGACAAGACGCTCCATTCGATAATACCGGAGGATTTGGTGAAATACGGGCTGATACCCGAAATCGTGGGGCGGCTTCCCGTTATCGCGGTTCTCGACGACCTCGACAAGGAGGCGCTGATACAGATTCTCGTCAAGCCGAAAAACGCCATAATAAAGCAGTACAAATTCCTGTTTGAGCTGGACGACATAAATTTTGAGGTTGAGGAAACCGCCCTTTCAAAAATCGCGGAAAAGACGATTGAGAAAAAGACGGGGGCGCGCGGGCTGCGTTCAATCATGGAAAAGCTCCTTTCCGACGTGATGTTCGAGGTTCCGGACGACGAAACGGTGAAAAAAGTCACCATTACCGCCGATTGCGTGGACGGCGAAAGCGAACCGGTTATCGAGCGCGGCCCGGAAGGTTCCGCCCTGAAAAAATCGGCGGTCGCGGCTAAAAAAAGCAAGCGGAACAAGTCGGCGGGATAAGAGGCAACCACCGGAAACCCTTTTTCGCCGTTTTTCGGAGGTAGCCAAGATAAATTTTTTTAATTTATGAAAAAGTATTTACAAACGCGGGAAAATGTGGTAGTATAAGTTGTCGATTATTCTCGGTTCGGGGCGTACACGCACACGGTTACCCTTTACTGTGAATTTTCAGCGTAAAATCTATCGGCAGAGGTGTGAAATGCTACTCAAAGACGAAAAAAACGCGGTTATCGAGGCTAACCGCACCCACGAGAACGACACGGGTTCGCCGGAGGTTCAGATTGCCATTCTCACAAAGAGGATTAACGATTTAACCGAGCATCTGAAAATCCATAAAAAAGACCATCATTCACGGCGCGGACTACTCAAAATGGTAGGTCACAGGCGTAATTTGCTTAATTATCTTGTGAAAAAGGACATTGAGCGTTACCGCGCCGTTATCGCCAAACTGGGCATACGCAAATAAAGGACGATTGAGGGCGGCTGCCAATCGAACGGTTGGCGAACCGCCCCTTATCGCATATAAGGGCTGTCGCCGCCGGACAGAATTAAGGCTTGGGGATTGAGGGTTTTGCCCGCAAAATCTTGAATCCTGAATCCTTAATTCCGCCGTGAAAAAATTAAGGAGAAAAATATGTTTGAAAACCACAAAACCTTCAAAACCATGTTCGCGGGGCGCGAACTGACCGTCGAAACGGGAAAGACCTGCGAGCTGTCGAACGGTTCATGCTGGGTCCGCTACGGGGAGACCGTCGTAATGGTGAACGTCACCGCGAGCGCGAAACCCCGGGACGGTATCGACTTTTTCCCGCTGTCGGTGGATTATGAGGAGAAGCTGTATTCCGTGGGGAAAATCCCGGGCGGATTCTTAAAGCGCGAGGGCAGACCCAGCGAAAAAGCCGTCCTTAATTCCCGCGTGGTCGACCGCCCCATACGCCCGCTTTTCCCGAAGGATATGCGCAACGACGTCGCCGTCGTTATGACGGTAATGGCGGTAGACCCCGACTGTTCGCCCGAAATTATGGGAATGGTCGGCGCGTCCGTCGCCATTTCGATTTCCGATATTCCGTGGAACGGGCCGGTCGGCGGAATATTCGTCGGCTTGGTGGACGGTGAAATCGTGCTTATGCCGAACGCGGAGCAAAGGGCGAAGTCGGACTTGCAGCTCACCGTCGCTTCGGGCGAGAAAAAGGTCATTATGATAGAAGCGGGCGCGAACGAGGTTTCCGACGACGTAATGCTTGAAGCCATAAGCGCGGGTCACGCCGAAATCGTTTCAAGCCTTATCCCTTTCATCAAGGACATACAGGCGCAAATCGGGAAAAAGAAGTTCGCGTTTGAATCGCGGGAGGTTGACGGCGAGTTGTACGACGCCGTTTCAAAGAAGGCTCTCGAAAAGATAAGGCACGCGCTCGACACCGACGACAAGAACGTCCGCGAGGAGCGGTTACAGCCGATAAAAGACGAAATTCACGCCGAGTTTGACGAGAAATACCCGGAACAAACCGACATGATAGACGAATGTATCTATAAGCTCCAAAAGTTCGCGGTGCGCCGCTGGCTGCTCGACGACAAGAAGCGCGTGGACGGCCGCCGCCTCGACGAAATCCGCCCGCTCGCCGCCGAAGTCGGCGTGCTTCCCCGCGTTCACGGGTCGGGGCTGTTCACGAGGGGGCAAACGCAGGCGCTGACAATCACGACGCTGGGACCCGTCAGCGATTCGCAGAGAATCGACGGTTTGGACGACGAGGACAAGAAGCGTTATATGCACCACTATAATTTCCCGCCCTATTCGGTGGGGGAAGCGAAAACCAGCCGAGGACCCGGGCGGCGCGAAATAGGTCACGGCGCGTTGGCGGAACGGGCTTTGGAACCCGTTATCCCGAGTGTGGAGGAGTTCCCTTACGCCATTAGGCTCGTTTCCGAAATTCTTTCGTCCAACGGCTCGACCTCGCAGGCTTCGATTTGCGGCTCGACGCTGTCGCTTATGGACGCGGGCGTTCCCATAAAAGCACCCGTCGCGGGGATTTCGTGCGGGCTGATTACCGAAGGCGACGAATGGATGACCATGATTGACATACAAGGCGTGGAGGACTTCTTCGGCGACATGGACTTCAAGGTGGCGGGTACGCATAAGGGGATTACCGCCATTCAGATGGATTTGAAAATCGACGGCTTAACCCCCGAAATTATCAAAGAAGCAATCGAAACCACCCACAAGGCGAGAATCCATATCCTTGACGAGGTTATGCTGAAAGCCATCGACAAGCCCCGGGCGCAGGTCAACAAATACGCGCCGAAGATGCTTAACACGAAGGTTCCGCCGGATAAAATCCGCGAGGTTATCGGGGCGGGCGGAAAAGTTATACAAAAGCTGTGCGCCGAATTCGACGTTAAAATCGACGTGGACGAGGACGGCAACGTGTTCGTGTGCGGGAGCGACTTAGCCAGGGCTTCCGCCTGCGTCGAAACGATTAACGCCATCGTCGCGGAGCCGGAAATCGGCGCGATTTATAAGGGCGTCGTCGTCCGCGTGACGGGTTTCGGCGCGTTCGTGGAGTTCGCCCCGGGGAAAGAGGGCATGGTGCATATTTCCGAGCTTGAAAACCGCCGTATCGACAAGGTGGAGGACATTTGCAACGTGGGCGACCAGATTATCGTGAAAATCATCAAGATAGACGCGCAGGGGAAAATCGGGCTTTCACGGAAAGAGGCCCTCGCCGATATAGAGAAGAAAAAGGCACGCTGAATATAAGGCAACCTCCGAAAACCGCCTGAAAAAGGTTTTCGGAGGTTGCCATAAGGAGGCATAGTATGCAAACAACCTACGAAGGCTATTTTGACAACGGATGCTTTTATGTATCCGGCAAAGCGATGCCCATTCCGGAACAGCGGAATATATTCATTACCATACCCGAGGAAAGACAAAGCGTTGATTCGGACAAACAAAAAGCATGGAATGATTTCAAGCGCATGGTGAAGGATACGGCGCACGAAAACGACTTGCTGACGAACGATATTTTTGTCCGCAGAAGAAGCGGTCGCGAACTGATTGATTTTGCGGTCGGAGCGGACGCGTTGTGACTTAGTTGATTGGTTGTCATAGGAGTTTTCGGCAAAAAGCGGAAAGCCCCCGATACGGGGGCTTTCCGCGCGTTGCGTGTGCGTGGCGTTTTGCGAATTCCGTTATCTGAGGAGCTGCAGAATAGCTTGCGGCGCCTGGTTCGCCTGAGCGAGCATCGCCTGAGCCGCCTGCTGCAGAATGCTGTACTTCGTGTATTCAACCATTTCGGTCGCCATGTCGGTGTCGCGGATTTGCGCTTCGGCGGCGGTGATGTTCTCCGTCGTTACCGTCAAGCTGTTAATCGTATGCTCCAGCCTGTTTTGCATTGCGCCGAGGGAAGCGCGCTGACGTGATACGGCGGTAATAGCCGCGCCGATTTTGTCCATGGATTCTCTCGCGCGTTCGGTCGTGCTTACGTTGATGTTGGCAATCCCGATGGCTGAAGAGTCCATGGCGTCCACGTTGAGCGTGACCCGTTGCTCCGAGGCGTTGTTCGCGCCGATTTGGAAGGTTAAGCCGTCGCCCGAGCCGAGCTTTTTGTCCGCGCCGACGCCCGCGCCCTTCACCGTTGACATATCAAGCACGTCGCCGAGCACCAGACCCGATACGCCCGCCCACGCGTCACTGACAGCGTTAGCGACATCCCACTTACCACCTGCCACAGCTACGGCGGCAAGCGCCGCGCCTGCCACATCCGCGCTGTTCAGCGAGAGCCAGTCTAAATCATTGTCTTTCAGCCAGCTCAAGATGTCGTTATAGAAGTTGTTCGCGAGTATCTCGGCTATATGCTCGGCGTCGGTCTTCTTCAGCCCGCCGCCGATAGTCGCAGCGGCTACCGACACAAGCGCGGCTTTAATCAAGTCTTGCCTTGAGAGACCGCCGGTGAGCGCGGCACCGCCGAACGCACCCGTGAGCGCCGCCGCCACGGTGGTTACGAGGTCGCCCAAAGCGGTCTCCAGAGCGCTGCCGGCAAAATCGTCACCGGTGAAGTCGTAGCTCGCTTCGGACAGGGCGATTTTGGTGTTAGCCCTGAACACGATGTCGCCGTCGGGTCCGTTGACCGCGTTGGACGAGTCTAACTCTACCGTGTAGTCGAGGCCGGCTTTCGCCAAAATCTTTGAAATATCGCTCGCGGTATAATCAACGCCCGTTGACAGGTGCAACACGAACTCACCGTTCTTTATGCCTTGCGCCTCGTTCTTGGCGTCGGCGGTCTGTACCCACTCGTCCCCTTTCGCGACGTCGGTCAGGATGGAGATTTTGCGGGTGTCCACGCCGTAGTTGTTGGCGATGAAGCGAATGGTGTCGGCATACTTCTCGGTCGAACCGGAAGAACCCACGAGGTATTTTGCCAGGTTGCCCTTTACGTCGATAAGGCTTTCGCCGCTCGCCGCCAGTTTGCCGGTCTGGGTCGTGAAGTCGACTTCATCCTCAAACGATAACACGCCGTATTTCAGCGTCAGCGTCACTTCCGCGGGGACGTACTGCTGTTCATTGTCCTTAGCCCAGTTCGCGTTTTTAATCAGCTCGTCTATCTGGCTTTGCGAATAGGCTTGTCCTTTAACCAAGTTCAGGGTCAGGATTTTGCCCGATTCGTCCCATTCCGCGTTTTCGCCGCCTATACCGGAAGCGCCGTTCTTAAAGGAAAGGGTAACGCCCGCGATGTTGGAGGTGATAATCGCGCCCTCGAGGGTGAGGTTTTTGCCGTCGAGGATTGAGGGGTCAGTGGAGTCCGCCGCCGTTTCACCATTGAGGGTAACATGGTCCGACAGATACAGCGCGTAGCGGGGACCGAAGGTGGTGCTCGCCGCGCTCATTCCGCTCAGGGAACCGTCAAGCAGCTTGATGCCGTTGAAGTCGGTCGCCTTCGCGATACGGTCGATTTCGTTCTTGATTTCGTCGATTTCCATCTGCATATAGTCGCGCTCTTCGTTGGAATAGGTGTCGTTGCCCGCCAGAACCGCCAGTTCCTTTAATCTTTTGAGCATCCCGTGGGTTTCGTCGAGCGCGCCTTCAGCCGTCTGTATGAGGCTGATGCCGTCGTTCGCGTTGCGGATGGCGGCGCCGAGACCCTTAATCTGCGCGCGCATTTTTTCCGAAATCGCCAAGCCCGCCGCGTCGTCAGCCGCACGGTTAATGCGGAAGCCCGAGGACAGCTTTTCGGTCGATTTCTTCGTTCCCAGAACGTTAATGCCCAACTTGTTGTTGGCATTAATAGCGTTAAGGTTGTGCTGAACAATCATTCCTGCCATGGTATTTTCCTCCTTGATTCTTTCTCTTTCGGTTTCCGTACCGAAAGTGTTTTGGATTTTGGACGCGCCGGCGGCACCGCGCCTTTCCGCGCCCGCCTGTCGTGGACAGTCAATCCACTTCAAATACGCCCCGTCACCACTTCTTCGCGCCGTTACCGACTTGCCGGCAGGTCGGAGACGTTTTGAAGTGGAATGACTACGCCTGAGGTTGCGCTTACGCCGGGGTCGAGACAAGCCTCAACCCTACACGCTTACGCTGAGGTTGAGGCAAGCCTCAACCCTACACGCTTACGCTTGCGCGAACGCTACGCTTACGCTTACGCTTGCGCGAACGCCTACGCTTACGCCTACGCTTACGCTTACGCTTGCGCTTACGCTTACGCTTGCGCGAACGCTACGCTTACGCTTGCGCGAACGCTACGCCTACGCTTACGCTTACGCTTACGCTTACGCTTACGCTTGCGCGAACGCTACGCTTACGCTTGCGCGAACGCTACGCTTACGCTTACGCTTGCGCGAACGCTACGCTTACGCTTGCGCGAACGCTACGCCTACGCTTACGCTTACGCTTGCGCGAACGCTACGCTTACGCTTACGCGTGCGCGAACGCTACGCCTACGCTTACGCTTGCGCGAACGCCTACGCTTGCGCGAACGCCTACGCTTGAGCGAACGCCTACGCTTGCGCGAACGCCTACGCCCGAGGTTGAGGCACGCCTCAACCCTACACGCCTACGCTAACGCCTACGCTTACGCGCTTCACGATTTTGGACGCAGTCCGCCCTATCGGGAAACGCCGCGATATCGTTTGGAGGGTCGGTTGTTTATACCCTCGCATTTATTATATCGTCAGCCCGAAATGAAACTTTAGCGATTTATGAAAAAAAATTCAGAGCCTTCAAAAACCGCTGTTGACATTTTTTACAGGAATTGTTATAATGGTTAGGCAGCCTCCGAAAAGCGGCGAAAAGGGGTTTTCGGTGGCTGCCTTCAAGCAAGTTCTTCAAGCAAAGGGGAAGTTTTCGATGAAGTACGACGTTTTCATGCGGACCAGAACATTTGGCGGGGATTATACCTGGGTGAACAAGCCCGATTATATGCCCGCCGACGTTTACAAAACCTGCCAAAGTATAATCGCGTTGCGGGAGAAACAAAGTTTCGACAGCCTCGGCGAGGACGATTGGTACGGGAATTTCTTCTTCATAAAGGCGGGCGGGTGCTGTATGCTCGCGAGAATGGCGAAAACGAAATATTCCGACTCTTACGGGAGGAGCATTTTCTCGTTTGAGGGCGTTTCGGTCAAAAGCGAGGCGGAAAAGCGGCTTTTCCTCGACGTGCCGAATCTGATTAACGCCATGCTCCCCCCCGCGAAGAGCTTCCGCGCGCGCTTCGAGGAGGAAGGGAGCGTCCCGGACGTTTTCGAGGTCGAGTCCCCCATCAATCCGCTGAGGAGCGCGTCCGTCCCGCGCGAGGTGCATCCCGCCGTGAAAAAGAACGCGGCGTTCCGGAATTTGCTCGCTTTTATCGCTTATTCGGGCAAACCGGACGGGTTCATTTTCGGCGGCAAGGCGAAAGCCTTTTCAAGCTATGTGAACAAGTCCGCGTTGGGAATCAAGAGCGTTTTCGATTTTGAACACCCCGAACCCGTTTCCGTCCGCGAAAACGCCTTTACCGAAAGCTATAAGCCCGTTTCCTGCGGTTACGCCAAGCCCGTCGCGATAGGCAAGGAAAGGACGGCGGTTTATATCGTCATTAAGGAGAGGGGCAAGGACGTTTACGAATACTGCTGGCAGGTGCGTTCCCTCGACGGGGAGGGCGCGAAGTATAAGACGAAGTCCTACAACATAACCGACAGGCTTTTGCTTAACACGCTGGAAGTGCAAAAGGAAAGCATAAAGAAGTTTATGACCGAGTGCGGCTGGAAGAAACAGCAGTACGGGCTTAGGTTTGAGAAAACCGCGTTCGCGCGGCGGGAGGAGGGGTGATTATGAGTTTTGATATCAAGCGTGAAACGATTTATGTCAAATATTCCCCCGAAAAAAAGAGCGCCGACGACGAGGAAAATTACGAGGGCTTGGAATTGTACGAGATTTCGCGCCCCAAAAAAATGGACGAAGAGGATTTTGAAACCCTGCTGAATTTTTTCCGCCGCGTTGACGACGAAATGAAATTCGACGGCGTTCGGTTCACCGACGACGTGCTTACGAGCAACAACCTGCATTTCTTTTGCCTGAAAAGCGGCGCGGTGATGTTCAAGATAATCAAAAGCGGCGGGCAGGCGGAGCTTTACGGTTTTTTCGTCGCGCTGTCCGACGTGAGGACGGCTTGGCTTTACATCGACAAACTGTGTTATATGCTGGCGGGGGAAACGCCCGCGGCTTCGGGAAGCGGGATTGTTAAGGAGGAAGAGCTTTTCGTCTTGGACGTGAATTCGTTCACCGGGCTGCCTTCGGCGTTGAGGTCGTCGCTCATGGACTTGGGGGCGCGTTTGAGCGCCGCGCCTTTTCCCGAAAGCTTCGCGCTTACCTGTCTGCCGAAGAGCTTTTTCCCCGACGGCGTGAAGGTTTACGAGAACGGTTTTATGCCCGAAAAAACAAGCGGGGAAGCCAAAGAAAGAACAATAGAGCTTGACGACGCGCTGTTGACGAGATTATCCGACAAGTGTAAGGAACCGCTTAAAAGCGCGGTTATAATGTGCGTTTCAAACGACGACGAGGGCGACGACACGGAAGTCAAAAAAGGCGGTCTTTTCGGCAAACGGAAAAAGGGGCAGCAACCGCGCGAGGAAGCGCGGGCGGTCAAGCAGTGGCGGTACGAGTTTATCAGCAATTTGCAGCGGCAAAGCGAGAACTGCGACTTCATACACTTGAACGAGCCGATAGAATATTCGCCGGTCGCGGACACGTTTTACGCCTATGTCGGGGTTATACCCGGTTCGGGCGACGACGCCATGATTCCCGCCTCGAAGATACCGGGCGCGGAAATTTACGTTCCGGGCGCGAAAAGGAAACCGTCGGTCGCTTCCATCGACGCCGCGCCCGCGCGTCCTCCGTCCGCCGCGGATATTGCGCCGAGCGTTCCCGTCGCGGCTCCCGAAACGCCGTTCGCGTCGTCCGAGCCGTTCGCGCCGTCCGCGCCGTTCGCGGGGACGGAACCGATGATTGAAATAACGGCGCCGTCGTCGGGGGCGGGGATGAGCGCGGTGACGCCGCGCCATTCGCCGACCGCGCTGTCCTTGGATATGGATTCCCCCGTAAGGTCTTCGTCCGGGAAAAGCGCGTGGGACGGCGAGCCGGAAACACGCGGCGGCAACGCGACCGTTCTGGAAGTGGATATGTTCGGCGGGGAGGAACCCGCGCGCCCGAAATTCGGGTATTCGCAGGCTGATAAATCCGCCGTGGAAGATATGATGCCGCATCCCATTTATATGCGCCCTCCCGAAACCGCCGCCCCCCCTTCCGCGATGAAGCCGACCGCGCCGATTTTCGAGGTTACGTCGGCTGTCGAGGACGATGAAGCGGATGAAGAGGATATTACGCCGGATATCGAGATTACCCCTTACGCCGAAACAGTCGGGGCGGGATATTCGGACATTGAGATTACGCCGCTTATTCGGGAGCCCGGGCTTGATATCGAGGTCGCGCCGCGCGTCGAGGTCACGCCGCCCGTCCGAAAGCCCGAACCGCCCGCCGAAATAACGCCGCCCGTCCGAAAACCCGAACCGCCCGTCGAATTAACGCCGTTTGTCAGAGAAGCCAAGCCCGTCACAAGCGTTTCGCCTTTGCCGCCCCCGCCCGCTCCCGTGACGATTACGCCGCTTGTCTGGAGTGCGACTTCGGCGGAAATCGAGGACGACGGCGAAACTTCGGGAGAGATGGAAGCGGTTACGCTGAAGCCGAAATCGTCGGGCAATTCCGTCATGGATTTGTATTACCAGAACTTAAATAAACATAATCCGAAATAAACGAGGAGGAACTATGAACGTAATCATCTCGGCGAAAAAAATGAACTTGGGCGAAAATTTTAACGAATACGCGAACAAGAAGCTGTCGGGCAAACTTGACCGGTTTTTCGGGGAGGGAACCGAGGCTAAGATAACCGCCTCCGCTTTCAGGGACGTCGTGACGCTGGAGCTTACCGTTAAGCACGACAACCTTATTTTCCGCGCGGAACAAAGCGCGGCGGAAAAAACCGACGCGCTCGACGCCTGTATCGACAGGATAGTCCGGCAAATCAGGAAAAACAAGACAAAGGTTGAAAAGCGGCTTCATTCTTCCGCGTTCAACGAGTCTTACGCCGACGTAATCGAGGAGCAGACCGAATTTAACATAATTAAGAAGAAACAGTTTGTTCTGCGCCCGATGACGGTTGACGAGGCGGTTTTGCAGATGAATATGCTGGGGCATACGTTTTTTATGTTCAAGAACGGCGGCACCGGTGAAACCAACGTCGTCTATAAGCGCGACGACGGAAATTATTCTCTGTTGGAACCCGTCAAAGACTGATTCGGCCGCCGACAGGCGAAAAGGGGTTTTCTTATGAACGTTCGCGTGTTTTTCAAGAAAATTCAAAGAGCGAAATATATCTCGCATTTAGACTTGTATCGGGCGATGGGGCGCGCCGTTAAGCGCGCCGAATTGCCCGTATGGTTCACGGAAGGGTTCAACCCCCATATTTACATGACGTTCGCGCTACCGCTGGCACTCGGAATAGAAGGGGAAAACGAACCCTTGGATTTGCGCCTTACGGAAGAGATGCCGTTCAGTGAAATAACGGAAAAATTAAACGCCGCGCTATGCGGCGCGGAGGGACTGAGCGTAAATTCGGCGGCGGCGCCCGCGAGAAACGCTTCCGAAATAGAAAAGGCGCGGTACGAGATAGTGACTTCCGAAACTGAAAAGTTGGCGGATTTTTTTTCGCGCCCCGAAATTATAATCGAAAAGAAAACCAAGAACCAAACGCGGATAATTGACATTAAGCCGCTTATACGGTTCTCGGTTGATGATTCGGCGTTTTCGGTCGTTTTACCCGCCGGCGCGAAGCTGAACGTCAATCCGTGGCAGGTACTCGGCGCGTTTTCGGAAATTTACGGGGAACGGGAAATAACAAACGTAAAAAGGACGGGGATTTTATGCGCCGACGGAAAAGAGTTCACCGCGAGTCATACAACCGGCTGACCATTAACTGAATGGCGGTTTTTTCCGCGCCGTCAATCGTGATTTCCGTAAACGCGGGGCGGCAAATCAAGTCGATGTTTTCCGCCTCCATATAAACGCGGGCGATGGCGATTGCCTTAACCGCCTGGTTGGTCGCGCCCGCTCCGACAGCCTGAATTTCCGCCTGACCGCCGCCCCTGATTATGGCGGCAATCGCCCCCGCCACCAACTTCGGCATGGACCTTGCCGAAACCTTAACGATTTCCGTTCCCATACTCGCCGCCACCTTCTTAAATTTTTTGCGCGATTCTTTTGATTGAAACCGCTTTCCCGCTTGAAGCGTCGATTTCCAGCGCCACCGCGTTGATTTCACATTCGCCTTCGGCGGGGAAGTGCTTTTGCGGGTAATAGCGCGTAAATTTTTCTATCACGTTTTTTTCCGCGCCGATTATCGAATCGACCGCCCCCGTCATACCCACGTCGGTTATATACGCGGTTCCGTCGAAAATCCGCTCGTCGGCGGTTTGAACGTGGGTATGCGTCCCCAAAACCGCGCTCACCCTTCCCCGCAGGAAAATCCCCATCGCTTTTTTTTCCGCGGTGGCCTCCGCGTGAAAGTCCACGATTACGCTTTTGGCGTCAATCGACAAAAGCAGCGCGTCGACGCACTTGAAAGGATTGTCGCACAGCGGCATATACACGGCTCCGATAAGGTTAATCACCGTCAGGGCGCCGTACCCGAAGTCAACGGTAAAAACGCCCGTACCCGGGCAGTCGTCGCCTAAGTTCGCCGGCCGCAAAACGTCGCGGCGTTCCTCAAAGACAAAGTCCGCCTCTTTTCTGCGGAAGGCGTGGTTCCCCGTGGTAATAACGTCGACGCCGCAGTCAAACAGCATTTTCGCGGAATGGGGCGTTATCCCGTTGCCGTCGGCGGAATTTTCGCCGTTTATTATCACAAGCTCAATCCCCTCGGAGCTTTTTATGCGCGGAAGGGCTTTCCCCAATTTCGCAATCGTCTTTTGCCCCACAACGTCGCCAATAAAAAGAACATTCACGGCAACCTCCGAAGTCCTCAAAAAAGACCGCTCTTATCGCAACATCGCCAAAGCCAGAAATAAAAACCCGACACCATAAGCAAAAGCGCCAAAATTATTATCTGCGGTAAGCCCCACATTGACTTTACGGTGAAATACACCGACAAAACCACGACTAACGCGGCGGGGACGACGATGTTCATAATTATGTTTCTTTTGCTTTTATTTTTCATAATTGCAGCCTTTTCGCCATGAGCGCGTTTTTCATAAGCATCGCGCGCGTCATGGGTCCCACGCCGCCCGGAACCGGCGTAATATACGAAGCCTTCCCGCTGACCTCGGCGAATTTCACGTCGCCGCAAAGTTTGCCCGATTCATCGCGGTTCATCCCCACGTCTATTACAACCGCGCCTTCCTTCACCATATCGGCGCCGACCAAACCGGGGCAGCCCGCCGCCGCGACCAATACGTCGGCGCGTCTTGCCGCTTCCCCCAAATCGCGGGTCTTGCTGTGGCAAATCGTCACCGTCGCGTCTTCGTGAAGCAGCATCAGCGCCATGGGTTTCCCCACGATGGCGGAACGGCCGATAACCACACATTCCTTCCCGCTTACGCTTATGTTTTCATTATGAAGCATTTCCATAATCCCCGCCGGCGTACAGGGCGAAAAGTCATAATCGCCGAGCGCGATTTTCCCGAGAGAGTCGGCGCGAAACGCGTCCACGTCCTTGAACGGCGAAATTGTTTCATTAACCGTGACGGCGTCGATGTGCCTCGGGAGCGGCTGCTGCACCAGTATGCCGTTTATGTTTTCGTCGTCGTTTAACTCCTCTATCAATTCAAGGAGGTCTTCGAGACACACGTATTCGGGAAGCGCGTATTCAAAGGATTGAATACCGCATTCGGCGCAGTCGTCTTTTTTGTACTTTACGTAAATTTCACTCGCGCGGTCGTTTCCGACAATCACCACCGCCAAACCGACGTTCAGCTTGTCCCGCTCGATTTCCGCCTTGATTTCCGCTTTGATTCGCGTCGCCAACGATTTTCCGTCAATTATCTTTGCCATTGCCGTAACCAATCCTTTCCGAATTCAAAAAAGCCGCTTCCGAAAAACTCCTCTAATCGCCCTCGTCGTTTTCGTCCGCCAAAATGCTCTGCGCGCGGGGGGCTTCCGTGTCGCGGCGAAAACGCCTGAGCGTCTGTTTCGCCCTGCCTTTTTCCTTTTCCAGCTTTGCGCGGTAATCGTATTTCTCGACGGCGGCGCGGCTTTCGCCGCTGTTTTTATACATGACGTAACCCGAGGTCTTATTAAGCGTTTTCTTAAAATAAACAAACAGTATTAACGCGAAAACCGCACTCGCCGCCGCCAGCACCTGCGACACCCTCAGTCCGCCGACCATAAGCGAATCCGTCCGAAGCGACTCGATTACCGTTCTCCCCGACCCGTACCAAACGACATACAGCAAGAAGACCTCCCCGTCGAAACTTTTCAGCTTTTTCATGTAAAAATGTATGCACAAAAAACCGATAAAGCACCAAAGGCTTTCGTATAAGAAACAGGGATGAACCAGTATTTCCCCGCTGTCCGCGACAACGCCGAGGCTTTGCTGTTCCCTGATAAACTCGGCGATATAGGGTCTGCCCGTCATACCCCACGGAAGGTTTCCCGCCGTAGCCGCGCCGAACGCCTCCTGATTTACGAAGTTACCCCAACGCCCCACGCAATGCCCGATTAAAAACCCCAATCCGATTAAGTCCGTTACGGGCAGGAATTTGATTTTGATTATCCTCGCCGCGAGCAGCCCGGCAAGCACCGCGCCGATTAACCCGCCGTAAATGGCAAGCCCGCCGCCCCTTATTCCGGTAATTGCCGTCGACAGGGTATATTTGTAGGTGTTTTCGGGGTTGAGATTCCAAAAAATAACATAGTATACGCGCGCGCCGACTATTCCGCCGATTGTTCCCCAAAAAGCCACGTCAAAGACATTATCGGGCAAAACGCCGACGCTCCTCGCGTGCTTCAGCGCGTACAAAACCCCCAGCACAACCGCCGCCGTGATTATAATGCCGTACCAGTACACGTCCGCGCCGAAAATACGGAACGCCGTCCTTCTTATCGGTATATCGCCCGAAATAATGTTGGGAAACTCAATATACGACACTTCACCCGAAACAACCGACAGTAACGCGCTCGATAAATTCATACCGCCATCCTTCGCAAAGAAAAAATTTTGCGAAAATTCATCAGCTTTCCACTATGGAAATACATGAATTTTCCTCGTCAAATTCCGCCAGCTTCGCCGTTATGTCGTCAAGCGTAACCCCGGCGGCGGTTTCAATGTCCGAAAACATATCCGTGTTCTCGAATTCCGCGTCCATCATGTTGCTCGCGACCGCTTTCGCGCTCGCGAAAGAACCTATCAATTCGCCGTATGTCTTCTTTTTTATTCCGTTGAAATCGTCTTCGGGCAGACCCGCTTTTTTCAGCCTTTTGATTTCGCTTTTGACCGCTTCAAAAACCCTTTCCGGCTCCCGCGTCTCGCCGTCCGCGACGCACAGGAAAAAGCCCCTTCCGCTGAACACCGAAACCCCGAACGTTTCGTTAATCAAGCCGCTTTCATAGGCGTCAAGATAAAACTTCGAACCTTTGCCGAGCGCGGTTTCAAGAAGCGCGTTGTAATGCACGTAGTTTTCCCTGACGGCGGCGTGGCCGTTCGGGAACTTAAACGCGATTTGGAACAGCGGAACGCCGCCGGGCAGCTTTTCCCGCACCATTTTTTCCTTTACGCCGCGCGGTTCCTCCGGAATAACGGTCGAAAGCCCCAAATCGGGGGAAGGTTTAAGCAACCTGTCGCATATTTCCAGCGCTTCGTCCGCGTCGAAATTCCCCGCGATTGACAACACCATGTTATTGAGATTGTAAAAAGAATTGTAACATCGGTAAAGCAAATCCTTATCTATTTTCGCGATGCTCTCGACAGTTCCCGCAATGTTGATTTTTACGGGGTTGTTGTAATAAACCGCTTCAAGGCTGTTAAAAAATACGCGCCAGCCGGGTTCGTCGTCGTACATTTTTATTTCCTGCGATATTATGCCCCGCTCCTTTTGAACCGTCGCGTCGGTGAAATACGGTTCCTGCACGAATTTAAGCAAAATTTCAAGATTTTCCGCGAATTTTTGCGAGCAGGAAAACAGATACGCGGTTTTATCAAACGACGTGTACGCGTTGGCGCCCGCGCCCGTCTTAGCGTAAAGGCGGAACGCGTCGCAATCCTCGTTTTCAAACAGCTTGTGTTCAAGATAATGCGCGATTCCGCTCGGAACGGTGACAAAGTCCGCATCCGCCTTCGTTTTGAACGTGTCGTCAACGGAACCGTACTTTGCCCCGAATAAGGCGTATGCCGACGAAAAGCCTTCCATGGGGCAAAGGCAAACCGTACAGCCGCTCGGATGCTTTAAGCGGACGTATTGCTCGTTTACGCGCTCGTTTCGGATAATTTCCTTATTCGTCATTTCCGCCGTCCCTTTCGGTCAGTATCCCTTTCGGTCAGTACATAAACGGTATCAAGGCTCACGCTTTCGGCGGCTTTGATTATCCTCTCCCTCGTTACCGCGAGGTAACGCGCAATCGCCTGTTCCGGCGTGACGACGTCGCGCATATAAATGTGACCGAGATACCATTTCGCCATTCCCGAAAGACTGTCGCCGACGGTTTTAAGGTCGTTTTGCAGCGAAAGCCCCGCGTGGGACATCTCCTCGTCGGTGAAACCGCCGGTTTTCATTAAATCAAGCTGAGCGAGTATTTCTTTTCGCGCTTTTTCAATGTCGCCGCTTTCCACGCCGCATTCCGCGAGCATAATCCTTTTGTTCGCGTCGAACTTCGCCAGGCAGTAATAGCACAGCGACATCTTTTCCCGCACGTTTTCAAAAAGTTTGGACGTCGCGGAACCGCCGTATATTTTCGTCATAACCGCGAGCGCGTCAACGTCGTCCCCGGCGGCTTTGAACCCCAGCGCCATCTTGCTTTGGTTGACGTTCATCTTTTCCTCGCGGTAAAGCGTTTCCGGTTTGAGCGCGCCGGGCTTTGAAACGCAATCCTCCGTATTATTCCGCTTTAAGCGCGAAACCGCCCGCGTGAGCGTCGTTTCGGCGACGGAAAAATCGTTGCAGCCCACGCATATTATCTCAATCCTCGCCGATTCAAGCAGCTTTTTGTACGCCGCGAAAGCCGTAAGGGGCGTCACCTTTTTCACGCCTTCGACGGTTCCGTTCGGGGGGACGGCGGCGGGTTCCCCCGCACACAGCAATTCCAGAGTCCGCTTGATGACGTAGACCCGTTTTTCGTTGAGTTCCGCCTCGATTTGGTCGATTTGCGAACGCTTCTCGTTTTCGGTGACGCTTTCTTTGAACGCCCCGTTTTCGGTGAGCGGTTCAAGCAAGCACCCCGCGAGAATGTCAATCCCCTCGCTCAGAATACTTTCGCCTTCAAGGGCGTAACGGTCGTCCGCCGTTTTTATCGAAATATCAATATACTGCGTGTCGCCGAGGTTTCCGACGCTTTCCGAAAGCCGCGCTGCGTAAAGGGAAGAAAGCCGCTTGTTCAGCGCCCTTAAATCGGGGTAATCGCGGCAGGAATTCGTCAGAATTTTCGGGACGACGGCGTTCGCGGACGCGGCGTTTTCGTCAAGCCGCGTCAAAAGGCAAAACGAAACGCGATTGTGCTTGAAGCGCGCGTCGGTTATTTTGCTGAAATAAATCCCGCTCGCGATTTCTTTACGGTTCAATCCGAGAAAGTTCAAAGTTTTCATTGGCAACCTCCGAAAACCTTCAATACATCGCCGCCGTGAAAGTTCAAAGTTTTCATTCGCATTACGGTTACAGGGCTAAATATTTCGCCGTGTGTTCGGTCTGCTCGAACGCCAAGCCGTTGTCTGTTTTAAAGATTTTGAGCATAATCGGCATGGGCGTTTCGTCTAAAAGTCCGAATTTCCCTTTTTCTTCGTTGTAATGCTGCACATAAATATCTTCCTTGCCGAAAGTTTTCGGCGAATGTTTTGCTTTTTCAAAGTCTAAACCGTTCTTTTCGCAGTACGCCCTTATCGCGGCTTCATTGTCAATAAAAAGTTTACACACGGATTTCACCTCTTTTCAAATATCCTAAAATTTCCGACAGAATTGTAAATGACGCTGTACTGCTGATTAAAACATTCGAGTATTGCTTTGTCCCCGTCGGAGGCAAACACATAATTTATGTTCGCTTGCGGATGCGTGTGTCCGCTCCAACGATAGCCTTTACCGCTCAACTCCTTAGCCAATTCAATATCAACATTGACTTTTCGCTCGTCGCCGCGAATGATAAGCCGTTCCCGCCCTTTGGTAAACATGGCGTATTCAACGCCTGTCGCCGCCGTTAAGGCCGCCAAGTCGAACATACTCGCCGTATTTTTCGGCACCGTCACGCGGCTGTCATATTCGGGAAGTTTCTCTAAAAGGCGCGCCTGCCTGTTGTTCAAAGGTCTTCCGCAGTGAAGCACGGCGGACGGATTACCTTTGCCCGTATGCTGTTTTTCAATCGGCTGCTCAATCGGGCTTTCAATCGCTTTCACATCTGACATTTCCGAAAACCCCTGTTACTTGAAAATACGCTATCTGCCGCCGAATCCGTCCGAAAGCATTTCCAGCTCCGAGATTACCTGCGGAATATCCCCGCCGTTCCTGCAAAAAGCCCGCAGACGGAAACTCCCTATTCCCTTCGCCGTAACCGTCGCGCCTTTGCTGTCGCCGACGACTTCGGCGATTTGCACCGCTTCGCCGGAATAGTTTACGCACGTCCATTCGATTTCTTTGTAATCGGCGTTGGCGGGGAAGATTTCCGCCGTTACCACGGCGACGGGTTCTTTTTCGTCAAGCTCGGTTCTGTCGGCTTTAAGCTGTATTTTCCTGACCGGAATCTCGTCTTTGAAGGGCTGAACATACCCCGTGTACAGATTTTTCGCCGGGACGCGAACCCCGACGGGCTTTTCGCACGGCAAAACATCAAAGTTGAGTTTCACGCCGTTCACGCCTTTCGCGCTTATTTCAACCTCCGCCTTCCCGCCCCAAAGACAGGACTGAATGATAAACACCGCCTGCCCGGAAAAAAGCCTGCGGTTATCGCCCTTGTAGCTGTCATAATCGGTGCTGTCGCCGTTATCAAAGCCGACAAGCCGCGCCGCGCCGCTGACTTTTACCCTTACGCGGTCGCGGGCGTTCGCGACAAATTCGCCGTTTTCATCAAGCGCGGATACCGTGATATATTTCAAGTCCGTTCCGTTCGCGCACATCACCCCGAAATCGCAGTCGGCTTTAAGCCGCGCGGTATCCCCGAACGAAACCGCCCTGTCGACGGCGGCTATGTCGCCGTCCCCGTCGTAAGCCTTTGCCACAAGCTCGCCCTTGCGGTATTTGACACGCCAATAAGCGTGGAGAACGTCGTCGTTCATCAAATCCACTATGCGCCGCCCCAGCGATTCGCCGTTCAAAAACAGCTCCACTTTCCCCATGTTGGAATAGGTGATAACGTCGATAAACTGACCCTCGTTCCAGTCCCAGTGGGGAAATAATTTAATGAAGGGTTCGCTGTCCGACCACACCGCCTTGTAGAAATAATACGACGCTTTCGGCAAACCCGCCGTGTCTACTGCTCCGAAATAGGAATTTTTCGTGCCATACGGGGTGGGTTCCCCGATATAATCCGTTCCCGTCCAGATAAACTGCCCGCCGCACCACCCCCTGTCGCGGTCGGCGACCCACGCGGCTTCATTGGACGACGCGTAGCCGGGCAAACTGTTTCCCAAATCGGAACACTGCCCGTCGTCGTGCGTAAGGATATTATTGTCAATCGGAAAGTGATAAACGCCCCGCGAACGCACGCACGACACGGTTTCACTGCCGTATATGACGCGCTCGGGATTGTTTTCGTAATGCTCGTCGTAAAGCCTTTCCCCGTAATTATATCCCGCTATTTTGATAAAATCCCCAACCTTCTGCGCGTTCTCCCACTCCATGTAATTCGAGGCGATTGTGGTTATCGCGTTGCAGTAAGGGTCGTGCTTTGAAATCTCGGCGGTAAGCTCCGCCGCCGTTTTCAGCCCGCGCTCGCTTTCGTGCGTGTCGTGAATTTCGTTGCCTATGCTCCACATAACCACGCAGGGATGGTTCCTGTCGCGCCTTATCCATGAGGCGACGTCTTTTTTATACCATTCGCGGAAAAACCGCGAATAATCCTTTTCGTTCTTGGCTTCATCCCATACGTCGAACGCTTCGTTCATCACCAACAGCCCCATTTCGTCGCAGAGGGAAATCAGCTGAGGGGCGGGCGGATTATGCGAAGTGCGCACGGCGTTCACGCCCATGCTTTTCATAATTTCGAGTTGCCTGCGCAGCGCGTTTACGTTGAACGCCGCGCCCAAAGCCCCCAAATCATGATGCAAACAGACGCCGTGCAGTTTGAGCTTGCGTTCGTTGAACATAAACCCGTTTTCCCGCGTGAAATTTATCGTCCTGAACCCGAATTTGTTGAATACCGCGTCAACCACTTTGCCGTCTTTCACCAATTCGGTTTTCAGGGTGTAAAGATAAGGGCTTCTGAGCGTCCACAAATTCGGGCTGCCGAATTCAAATATATAATCGCCGAGTGTTTCGGCGTGCGCCGCGCAGTTCCCCTCCGCGTCCAGGACGGTGTAACGGATTATGCTCGTTTCGCCCGTGTATTCCGCCTGAACCCGCGTTTTCCATAAATTGCGCTTGGGGCGCGAGATTATATAGACACCGTCGCTGACGATGTGGGAGCGGTTTTGTTTGGTGAGCCACACGTTGCGGTAAATCCCCGCCCCGCTGTACCAGCGCGTGTTGGGGGCTTCATGCCTTACCTGAACGTGTACGGTGTTATACCCCTCTTTAACGAACTTCCTTATCTCGAAGGAAAAAGAGGTGTAGCCGTATTTCCACTCAAAAACCTCCTCACCGTTTATGTAAACGACGCAATCCATATAAACGCCGTCAAACGTCAGCTCGATGGATTTGTCCAAATCCTCGCTTGAAATTTTGAAATCTTTTTTATACCAGCCGTCGCCCGTTTCGTAAAGTTTGCGCGTATCCCAAATCAGCCAGTCATGCGGAATTTCCACGTTGTACCAGTTTTCCTCGCCGTCAATCTCCGAAAAAGGCGTATTCAGCCCTTTCATGGTGAACTGCCAGTCGTCGTTCCAAAGCGTTTTCTCCGGTTTTGCAAACATATCCCCGCTGATTCCTTTCACTCGATTAGTTTCGCCAAACGGTTACGGCGCGACTTTAACGCCTTTCGACGGGTCGATGACGGTTACCTTTACCCCTTTTTTCTCGGCGAATTTCACGGTCTGCATCGTTCCGCCCCGCTGCCCGTCGTAAACGGCGAGAAGCTCGTCGCAGGTTTCCGCCAGGTAGCGGTTGCGCTTCGCCATGCACCCGTCAAAATAGCGCGAATCGCTCACCATCACGATTTCGTCGGCTTTTTCGGTGATTTCACGGCAACGCAGGCGGTCGTTTTCGTTCCAGCCCCTGTCGTGTTCAAGGCAGGGAATCACCGCGACAAACCTGAGCGACGGATGCCCGCGTTTGAGTTCAAGGGCGATTTCCGCGAACATCAAATCCGAACCGATTGCCATTCCGCACTGAAACGTCCCGAAACCGTCGCGGAGCATCCTACCCATTTCGGTTTTAACGGCGTTTCTCACATCGTCGATGTCGGCGGCGCCCGCCGCCATGCAGGCGTTCAGTTTTTTTGTGCGGTACCCGGTGAAAGAACAGACCTTTTTATCATAATCCATGCTCCAATTATATCCCAATAAGAAAATATTGTCAATATGATATTGACTTTTTTCGCGCGGGTATTGTATAATTATCTCGGCGGGGGGTTCGCGAAACCCGCTTATTAAGGAGCGCGTATGAAGGAATATTACATCTGGCTGCTTTCGGTGATGGGCGCCGCCAATCCGCGAAGTTTGAGGCTTATTTCGCGTTTCGGCGGTGTAAAAGAGGCTTATGAGACTTTAACCGCCGGGGAAGGCGAAAAAGGTTTTTTGAAACCCGCCGAAGCCGCGGCGCTGAAAAAATCGTCGTTGGATAAGGCGCGCGAGCTTGTCGAATGGTGCGGCAAAAAGAAATACGGTATAATCACGCTGGAAGACGGGGATTACCCCGAGCTGCTGCGGCATATTTACAATCCGCCCGTACTGCTGTTCACGGAGGGGGATATTTCGGGGATAAACGGCGAAATCCGCATCAATGTCATAGGAACCCGCGCGCCGAGCGAATACAGCTTCAAAGTCGCTTCGGCGTTGTGCGCGGCTTTGGCGGCGACGGGAATAGTCATTATCAGCGGAATGGCGGTGGGGTTGGATAAATGCGCCATGACCGCCGCCCTTGACAACGGCGGGAAGGTCGCGGGCGTTCTCGCTTGCGGTATAGACATGGAATACCCGCGCGGAAGCAAGCAGTTCCGAAAACTTATTTCCGACGCGGGGGGCGTGTGCGTTTCGGAGCTGATGCCGCGCGACTCGACCTGGCCCGCCTATTTCCAAAACAGGAACCGGCTTATGTCGGGGCTTTCTTCGGGGACGCTTATCATCGAAGCGGGGGAAAGGAGCGGATGCCACATTACCGCCGCTCACGCCGCCGCGCAAAACCGCGATATTTTCTGCGTGCCGCCCGCCGATATTTTCGACCCGCGCTATTCGGGGGTGACGCGCTATTTGAGGGACGGCGCCATCCCCGTGTTCAGCCATATTGACATTATCAACGAGTATCTGCCCGACATCAGCGACAGAATTTCCGAAAGCGCGCAGCCGCGCAATCTGGAAAAGCCGGGAAGCGTTAAAAAGCAAAGCGAAACCGTTAAGCTGTCCGGCAAGCCGAAATCGGTTACGCCTCAGCCCGCCCCGAAAGCGGACTGTTCCGCGCTTCCGGAAGAGCGGGCGAAAATCGTAGAGGCGTTGAGGAAGAAGAAACTCACGTTTGATGAAATAGTAAGGAAAAAACTCTGCGCAGAGGACGCGGCGTATGAAATTCTGCTGGATATGGAGCTTGACGGAATAATAGAGAAGGTCGCGGGGGACAGATACGCGGCGGTCTGATAAAGGAGAAAAAGTTCATGGAAAATTTCAGTTTCTGCTCGCCCACTTATTTTGAGTTCGGGAAGGGCGCCGAGTTAAAAGCCGGCGAATTGGCGAATAAGTTCGGCGGCACGAAGCTGTTGCTTCACTACGGCGGCGGCTCAATCAAGAAGAACGGTCTGTACGACCGCGTGGTGTCCGCGCTTAACGGCGCGGGGCTTCCCTTCGCGGAGCTTGGCGGCGTTCAGCCGAATCCCGTTGACACGCTTGTTTACGAGGGGATTGAATTGTGCCGCAAGGACGACGTGGATTTCATTCTCGCGGTGGGCGGGGGCAGCACGATAGATTCCGCCAAGGCAATCGCGGCGGGCGCGGTTTATGACGGCGATTTTTGGGACTTTTTCGCGGGGAAGTACATAGAAAAAGCCCTGCCCGTCGGAACCGTCCTGACAATCGCGGCGGCGGGGAGCGAAGGGAGCTGCAATTCCGTTATCACGAAAACTAAGGCTAATCTGAAACGCGGCGCGACGGGCGAAGCCATACGCCCGGCGTTTTCGATTCTCAATCCCGAGTTGACGCAAAGCCTCCCGCCTTACCAAACGGCGGCGGGCGCGGTGGATATAATGATTCACATCTGCGAAAGGTACTTTTCCAACACGAAAGAGGTTGAAGTTACCGACCGACTTTGCGAGGCGCTTCTGCTCACCATGATAAGCCAGACGCCCCGCGTCGTCGCCGACCCGAACGATTACGAGGCGCGGGCAAACATCATGTGGGCGGGAATGGTGGCACACAATAACCTGTGCGGCGTGGGGCGCGAGCAAGACTGGGCGAGCCACGGTATGGAGCATGAGCTGTCGGCGTTCTACGGGGCGACGCACGGCGCGGGCTTGGCGGTAATCGCGCCCGCGTGGATGAAATTCGTCAGCCGTAAAAATCCCGATAAATTCACGCAGTTCGCCGAAAGGGTTTGGGGGGTTAAAGAAGCCGACGAAGGGATAAAATGTTTTGAAGCCTTTCTCAAAAGCATAGGGATGCCCCGCTCCATAAAGGAGTTCGGCGCGAACGAGGAGGATATTCCCATGCTCGCCGAGCATATAGGCTTAACGGAGGAAAGGAGCTTCGGAAATTACGTCAAGCTGAATGTCCGCGACGTCGAGGAAATTTACAGACTCGCGTTGGCGTAAATCGCGGAGGTTGTCCGGGATGACGATAAAAATAAAGAAAATCCGCCAAGACGCGCAAATCCCCTTCCGCGCCACCGAAAACAGCGCGGGAGCCGATTTGTTCGCGCTTTTGGACGGGGACGCCCTTTTGAAGGGCGGCGGGAGTTTCCTTGTCCCTACCGGCGTCGCCGTTGAAATTCCGCCGGGTTACGGCGGCTTTGTTTTCCCGAGGAGCTCGCTTTCGTCGAAGCACGGCGTTTCGTTGGCGAACTGCGTCGGCGTGATTGACGCGGATTACCGGGGGGAAGTGAAAATTCCGCTGATTAACCGCGGCGGCGACGATTATACGATAAAAAACGGCGACAGAATAGCGCAGCTCGTAATTCTGCCGGTCGCGCGGGCGGATTTTTCCGAAACGCCCGAATTGTCGGACACCGGGCGCGGCGCGGGCGGGTTCGGCTCGACGGGGCGCG
>JAIRWE010000130.1 GCA_031253365.1 Oscillospiraceae bacterium
CAAGAAAGAAGTCAATCTTTATATAAAAGAGCTGATTAAGAAAAAAGACGAGGAAATAGAGGAACGGCTGTCGAAAGAGGTCGCCGCGCTCAAAAAAGGCGAAGGCGGGGGTGAGTCTTCCAAAAAAACAGCCGATTTGATAAACGAGCTGGAAGCCGAACGCGCCAAGGTATCCAAACTTGAAACGCGTTGCGCCAATATGCAAACCAACTTAGACCGCGTTACGGACGAGCTTGAAAAAGTCAAGAGCGCGGGCGGGGGAGGCGGGGGCGACGCGAAGGCGACGAAAGCCGCCAAAGCCGAAGCGGAAAATATAATACGCGACGCGAAAAATCAAGCGGCGGAAATTGTTGAAAACGCCAAGAAAAAGGCAAAATCCGCGAAATCGGGCGGCGGCGGCGACCCCAAAGCGTTTGACGCGGTTTTGGCGCGTCTGGACGAATGTAAGAGAAAATTTGACGAAAATTATTTCGCGGTTTCATCTTTGTTTGAAGCCGCCGTTCAAGCCGCTAAGGGCGGCGCGTCGGCGGCGACCGAGACCGGCGAATATAAATCCGCCGACGCTCCGCAATCGGTTGCGTCCGACGAGTTTGGGGAGTTTGCCGACTTTGCCGTTGACAGCAAGCCTTCCGGCGGCGTTTCAGACGAGTTCGCCGAATTCGCCGATTTTGCCGTTGGCGGCGATTCGGGCGTTGACGACGCTTTGAGCGAGTTTTCGGAACTCACCTTAGACGGCGGCGGGGGAATCGACGATTTAAGCGAGTTTTCGGAATTTACCTTAGACGGCGGCGTTTCCGAACCGACCCCGGCGCAAAGCGGGAAAAAATCGGCAAAAACCGCGAAACAACCTGACGACGACATATTGACGGACGAGGCTCCGCCGCTGGTTAAAACAGACAACAAGGGCGAGTTTTCCGAAGAATTCCAAGATTTGATGCTTTCGCCCACCGAAAAATCCGTTAAGGGTGAAAACCTTACCGAAAAGGACGTCGCGAAAAAGCACGACAGGGGTGCCGACCTTGACGAAAGCCTTTTCGAGATGATGCTTTCCCATGACGTGGGCGCGCTGACCGCCACGCAAAACGACGACGGCGGATACTCGCTTACGGAAATGAAGTCCAAAAACGCCGGCGATATACAGATAAGTTCGTCGCGCGCTCCGGAGCCGCCCGCCCGCTCCGGTAAAAATTCCGTTAATCTCCCGCCCGACCCGCAAGACACGATGTGGAATTTCGATATAGACGAGGAAGCGGAAGAAGAAGACGATATGACGTCGGACAATGTTGAAATTTCGGATTTACTGTTATAGCCGTAATGTCAGGTAACCAAACATGAACCCGATAAAAATAACCGTCGACCGACTGAGAGAAATCGCGCCGACACTGAAAATAACCGACAGGGTGTTGCTTTCGGGATATGTCTATACCGCCAGGGACGCGGCGCACAAGCGGTTTTCCGCGATGATTGACCGCGGCGAACCGTTGCCCTTCCCTGTTTTCGGGGCTGTGATTTATTACGCGGGGCCGACGGACACCCCGCCGGGAGCGGTGATAGGTTCCTGCGGGCCCACCACGTCGGGCAGAATGGACGCTTTTACGCCCGCTTTGCTTGATATGGGGCTGGCGGCGACGATAGGAAAAGGGCAAAGAAGCCCCGCCGTCGTCGAAGCGTTAAAACGCAACAAAGCCGTTTATTTTTGCGCGCTCGGGGGAGCCGGCGCCCTTGCCGCGCGGTGCGTAAAATCTTGCGAAACCGTCGCGTTCGACGACCTTGGTTGCGAAAGCGTTAAAAAAATTTTTTTTGACGACTTCCCGTTGTTTGTCGCGGCGGATTCAAGCGGCAATGATATATTTACATCAGGCAGGGAAAAATACCGCAACGTATTTGTGCAAAATTAACATATTTTTTTTTGAAACAAATGCGATTATGCGAAAAAGTTAGAATTTTTCATTTTTTTTCGTTATTTCATTGACAATGAAAAGGCTCGGTGTTACAATTCTCTTGTTAGGTTCTTAGGTTCTTAGGTTCACACAGCACAATGACCATGGTAGCTTAATTTCCAGAGCGTTGTTTTTACAAAGGTGTCGGTGCAAATCCGTCCGAGGTCTGAAAAATCCAAAATTGAGGTAAAACAGATGTACGAAGACAAGACCCTTCAATGCAAAGACTGTGGCGCGGATTTCGTGTTCACCGCCGGCGAGCAGGAATTTTACGCGGAAAAAGGCTTCGTGAACGAGCCGCAACGCTGCAAAAACTGTCGCGACGCCAAGAAGAACATGATGAGGAGCAGGGAACCGTTCATTGCGGTATGCGCGGAATGCGGCGGCGAGGCGAGGTTGCCTTTCAAGCCGCGTGACGAAAGACCCGTTTATTGCAGTGAGTGTTTCGCTAACAGGAGAGAAAGCGTTTAATCCCGTTTGACGGTTTGGTAAGGCGGTTTCTGAATCATCACCGCCCCGGGTTCGGCACGCGGGTTGCGCGCAGGAATTAAACGGGGCGCGAGATTGGGATGTAAGTCCAAGGGGCTTATGTCCTTCCTCTTGTTTGAGGCAAGTAACGCAACCGACGCGAAATTACGGAGGATTCTATGACGGATAATTATGTAGTCTTCAGCGATGTGGTGCGCGAATACCGGACAGGTCAAATTTCCGTCCGCGCCGCGGACGGCATTTCATTTTCGTTGGAAAAAAGCAAGTTTAATGTCATTGTCGGTCCTTCCGGCGCCGGAAAAACAACGGTGCTGAACATATTGGGCGGTATGGACTCTGCCACGTCGGGCGCGGTCAGCGTTGACGGGCGGGATATAACGGTTCTGTCGAAGCGCGACGTCTGCTCTTACAGGCGTAACGACG
>JAIRWE010000144.1 GCA_031253365.1 Oscillospiraceae bacterium
CACCGCCACGAAAAATCCGGCGCGCTGCACGGGCTTATGAGGGTGCGGTGCTTTACGCAAGACGACGCGCATATATTCATCACAAAAGAGCAAATCAAGGACGAAATCAAAAATATCGCCGCGCTTATCGACAAGGTGTACAAAGGCTTCGGAATCAATTACCGCGTCGAGCTTTCGACGATGCCGCAGGACCACATGGGCAACGAGGAGGAATGGGAAACCGCGACAAACGCCCTTGAAGACGCTTTGAAAGAAATCGGGCTTGAACACGCGGTCAACGAAGGCGACGGCGCTTTCTACGGTCCCAAGATTGATTTTCACATCGAGGATTCAATAGGCAGAACGTGGCAGTGCGGCACCATTCAGCTTGACTTTCAGCTTCCCGAACGCTTCGAGCTTGAATATACCGGCGCCGACGGCGCGAAGCACAGACCCGTAATGATACATCGCGTGGTTTTCGGCGCCATCGAGCGTTTCATGGCGATATTGACCGAACATTTCGCGGGGGCTTTCCCGCTGTGGCTGGCGCCCGTCCAAGCAAAGATTCTGCCCATAGCGGACAGGCACAACGGTTTTTGCGAAGAAATACGTTCCGCGCTGACCAAAAGCGGCATCCGCGCGGAAATTGACGCGCGCGGCGAAAAAGTCGGCTTCAAAATCCGCGAGGCGCAGCTGATGAAAATTCCGTATATGCTTGTCATAGGCGATAACGAAACGGAAAAAAACGAGGTTTCCGTCAGAAGCAGAAAAAACGGCGACTTGGGCGTAATGACGCCCGAAAATCTCATAAACACGCTTCGCGAAGAAATCGCGCGCAAAGCGCTGTAAAGCGGGTGGTGCTTTGGATTTTACCGACGCCTTTGAGCGGTTGAACCCCGCGCAAAAAGAAGCCGTCCTCCATACGGAAGGAGCGCTGCTTATCATAGCCGGGGCGGGCAGCGGAAAAACGTCCGTGCTTTGCTTTCGCGTGGCGAATATCATCAACGCGGGGCTGGCTTTGCCGTGGCAAATTTTGACCGTTACGTTTACGAATAAGGCGGCGGGGGAACTGCGCGAACGGCTGACCGCGCTGAATGTCCCGAACGCCCGTGATGTCTGGGCGGGAACGTTTCACTCCTCCTGCGTGAAGATTTTGCGCCGGGGCATACAGGCGATAGGGTACGAAAAAAACTTTACCGTTTATGACGCGGACGATTCCCTGCGCGTTATAAAATCCTGTATGCGCGACCTGAATATTTCGGACAAGATGTTCTCCCCGAAAACGGTCGCCTCGGCAATTTCACGCGCGAAGGACAAACTTATCACGCCCGAACGCTTCGACGTTTTCACGAACGGCAAGCGGGATTATTTTCTTGAAACGGCGCGGAGCGTTTACGAGCTGTATCAAAAGAAGCTCAAAGCGTCGGGAACCCTCGATTTTGACGACTTGATAATGAAAACCGTTCAGCTTCTGGAAAAAAACCCCGATATTCTCGAAATGTGGCAAAAGCGATTCAAGTACGTAATGGTCGACGAGTATCAGGACACCAACCGCGCGCAATACCGGCTGGTTTCCCTGCTTGCGGGAAAAAGCGGGAACCTTTGCGTCGTCGGGGACGACGACCAGAGCATTTATCGCTTCAGAGGCGCCACGATTGAGAATATTCTTTCTTTTGAAGAGGAATTCGGGGCGCGGGTGATTAAACTGGAACAAAACTATCGCTCCACCGCGAATATTTTGGGGGCGGCGAACGGCGTTATAAGCAACAACACGCAAAGGAAAGGCAAAAAACTTTTCACGGATACGAAAGACGGCGAAAAGGTTCATATTTGCGTGTTTAACGACGAAGCGGAAGAATCCGCGTTTATAGCCCGCGAAATCGAACGCGGCAAAGGCAAAGGGACAAACTTCGGCGAAAACGCGGTGCTGTACCGCGCCAACGCCCAGTCAAGGAACATTGAGCTTGTTTTGGCGCGCAGGAGCGTTCCTTACAGAATAATAGGGGGCGTGCGGTTTTACGAGCGCAAGGAAATAAAGGACATCATCGCCTATATGTGCGTTATCGTGAACCCGTTCGATTTTGCGCGGTTTCGGCGGATAGTCAACGAACCGAAACGCGGACTGGGCGACGCCACATTGGAACAAATCGAGCGAATATCCCTCGACGAGGGAATCAGCCCCGTCGACGTAATGGGGCGTGCGGAGGAGTTTTATCCCCTGAATAAAAGGGCGCGGCAGCTGCAAGACGCCGCCTTGATGTTCGCGGAACTGACGGCTTGCGCCGCCGACAGGAATCTGCCCGATTTAATCGACGACATCACCGAACAGACGGGCTACCTCAAAATGCTGCAATCCGAGGAAGACGGGTATATCCGCCTTGAAAACATCAAGGAACTGAAATCGGCGGCGGTGAAATTCGCGGAGGAAAACCCGGGCGCGTCGACGGCGGATTTTCTCGAACAGGTCGCGCTGGTTTCGGATACGGACGCATACGAAAGCGGCGAGGACAGGGTCGCGCTTATGACCGTTCATTCGGCGAAGGGGCTTGAATTTGAAAAGGTGTTTCTCATAGGCGCGGAAGAGGGAATCTTCCCGTCTTTTCGCGCCATAGCCGACCCGAGGGAAATCGAAGAGGAAAGGCGTCTCGCTTACGTCGCGATTACGCGGGCAAAGACGTCCTTGTACATTACGGCGGCAAAACAAAGGCTGCTTTACGGCGTGACGCAGCACAATAAAATCTCGCGGTTCGCGGGGGAAATCCCCGCCGAATATATCAAAACCGAAGAAAACAGGAGAACCGTCAAAAGCGCTGTCGAAAAAAAGCCGACGTATTTGGCGGCTCAAACAGGCGTTCCGAAGGAAAAGAAAACGCCGCGGCTCAAATTCAACGACGGCGACAGGATAAGGCATAAGATTTTCGGGGAAGGCGTGGTTATTGACGTAACCCCGATGGGAAACGACGAACTGCTCGAAATAGCGTTCGATAAAGTGGGAACCAAGAAGATTATGGCGAATTTCGCGAAGGTGGAGAAAATAAACGAATAGACCATACACGACGGGAGGTTTGCGCTATGCCCGAAACTCAGACACGGCTTGCCCTGTTGATGGATTTTTTGAATATATCGGGAAAGGAACTGGCGATTTTCCTCAAAATGGACACCGGAAGTTTCAGTAAGCTCAGGCGGGGGAAACGCAAATTGAACAGAACCTCCGCGTATTCCGGACGCATCGCGGACTATGTCCTCGGTAAGGATTTTGCCGCCGTGCAAAACGAGCTTTTTGCCTTTTTAGCCAAACACGGCTGCCGTCTGGGAAATGTGCCGAGTGAAAACAGAGCCGAAAAATTAAGGCTTTGGCTTACCGCCCGAACACCCGAAAACAAAAACGCCGCGACGGTACTCGGACCCTATTACGGTTATGACGGGTGGAAGTCCGCCATGCGCGAATTTTGGGAATCGGCGAAGGAAAGCGGGAACGCGCGGCCTGTTTACGCCGGGGATTTGGGCGACGTTGACTGGGATTTGGTCGAACAACAATTCATTTTGGAATTGACGCGCGACATAGGCTCCGTGACCCGAAACAGCCGCCCCGTCATAATTACCACCGTCGCCACCGCCGACTATCAATCGTATGTCGCGCTTATGCGCTGGCTTCCGATTTATTTGAACAAACGCGTCGAGGTGCGGTATGTTCAGGAAGACTTCAACACGGCGTTTTCAACGGGAATTTACATCGCCGAAGGAAACGCCGCGATGATTAACACGGGGTTGCGCGGGCGGCGGGAGTGCAGCCAAAGCCTTATTTATCAAGACTCGCGGGGGCAGGCGTTTTGCGCGGAGCTTCTGCGCGAACTCACCAAAAACTCCAAGCGGCTCTTTGACCATTCCCTGCTTTCGCAACCGCTGGCAATGATTGAGCTTATGGAACGCCACATTCGTCCGGAACCGCTCACCTTTATGATTAACAGCCTGCCGTCTTTTTTGAATATGCCTTTGGAGCTTTTGAGCGAAATTTTGGACGATAACGGCGTGGACGGCGAAAAATCCGCCCTTTGCTTGGACGCCAACCGACGCAGGCGGATTTTGCGCGACCGCTGCAATTATTTTCAGATTTATGATTCCGCCGCGCTGGAGAAAGCCCTTTACGCGGAATACACCGTCGAAAACGACCTTTCCCGCGTTATAGGAAGGGAGGTCAGAATCACAAGGGAACAGTTTCGCAGACAGCTTGAATTCATCGCGAAAACCCGCAACACCGAACGGTATCGTCTGGCGCTTGTGGATTTCAACGACATCAACCTAATCGCGAAGGGTTCCGCGATTGTGGTTCAGGACGACAGCGTGGTTTTCGCCTGGAACAGCC
This sequence comes from Oscillospiraceae bacterium, assembly GCA_031253365.1. Classification (GTDB taxonomy): domain Bacteria; phylum Bacillota; class Clostridia; order Oscillospirales; family Ruminococcaceae; genus Ruminiclostridium_E. The sequence goes on from JAIRWE010000144.1 coordinate 4,343, forward strand.
ACATCTCCGAGATGCGTATACACTGCACGGAACTGACGGTGGTGGGCGGCTTTTTTAACTATTTGAACGACATTTGGGACAAAATACCGCCGATTCGCAAAAACGACAAATGGACCGACAAGCAATTCGCCCGGTTATTGAAAAATTAGCCAATATTATGCCAATATTTTAATATTGACATTTAATTGATTGTATGCTATAATGCGTTTATTGAGTTACGCGAAGGCAAAGGCGCCGTACCGGGGGTTCCCCCGCCAACGGCGCCTTTTCGGTTTATCCGGGAAATAAGGGCGGTTCCCGAAAAACGGCGAAAAGCGGTTTTCGGGCGTCGCTTTGAAGTTGGGAGATGATTTTTTGGGTGAAACAAAAAAACTGGGATTAGGCAGCGGTATTGCCGTTTGCGTGGGGCTTATCTTAGCCACGAGTTGCCTTTTGTCTTTGGGGTACGGCGTCGGTCTGGCGGGGGCGTCTTTCATACTGCCGCTGTTCGTCGTGCTGATTCTCAATTCCTTTATCGCGTTTTCCTTTGCCGAGCTTCATTCGCTCATGCCGTCGGTCAACGGCGGCGTGGGGCAGTACACGCTGGTGGGTATGGGTCCGGTGGCGTCTATTTTCTCGAACACCGCCGTATACGTCATCACCATGATTTTGGCTTCGTCGGTGGAATTGTCGATGTGCGGGCTGGTATTAAGCGACCTGTTCCCGCAGATTCCCGCGCTGTCGTTTTCGATGGTCGTGCTGCTGATTCTGTTCACGCTGAACCTGTTCGGGCTGAACGTTTTTTCAAAGGTGCAAAACCTCGTCGTAATTTTGCTTTTAGGCTCAATCGTTGTTTTGGGCGTTATATCCTTTTTCAGGCTTATACCGGAAAGAGCCATTCCCGCGCAGGAAATCGAAACGCCCGCGGTGGTCGGCTTGGGCGGGGTTATGGGGCTTTCGGCAATCGCCTTTTGGCTGTTCATCGGCGTGGAATTTATCATACCCGTGGCAAAAGACCTGAAAAAGCCCCGAAGGGACGTCATTCTTTCGATGATTCTCGCTTTGCTGATTTTGTTCGTGGTGCAGGCGGTTATGGGCGTGGGTATGACGCACTATGTGGCTTTAAGCGAGCTGTCCGCTTCCGAGATGCCGCACATGGCTTTCGCCGAGGCTTTGCTGGGTCCCGCCGGCAGGGTGTGGATGGGCATTGTAACGCTGCTTGCGGGCGCGTCCACGCTGAACACCGTTTTGCCCTCCACGGCGAGGATTTTGCAGGGTATGGGGGAAGAGAACCTTGTCCCGAGGTCGTTTACGAAAGTGAACAAGAAAAACGTGCCGGTTCTGGGTATGCTTTTGATTTTGGTGGTCGACACCCTTTTGCTGGTGACGGGCTTCGTCAATTCCAGCGGAATGGTCAATATAATACTGGCGGCTTCCTGCTTTTGGCTGACGTCCTATATACTCACCCACACCAACGTGTTGATTTTGCGAAGGCGCTATCCCGACCTGCCCCGTTACAAGAAGCTCATGTTGCTGGGTCTGCCGCAGATTTTGGGAATAGCGGGCAACGTGTACATGATATGGAACATCAGCGACGACATGGACAACAGAATCACCATTTACAAGATTTTCGGCATAATCTTCGTGCTTTTGGCGGCTTATTCCGTGATTTGGGTGAAATTCGCGCTGAAAACGCGGTTGTTCAAGCCCCTGCCGATTGAACGGCTGAATTCGCCGCCGCACCATTTACTTGAACCCGAAAAGGAGGCTTAGTATGTGCAAATACGGAAACATGACGGGGAAGCCGAGCCCGAGCTTGGATGAAATCAAGCGGGCAATCCGCGAAAACGACATTCAGATGTTGCGGCTTGAATACACGGATTTGCTGGGCATCAACCGAGGGAAGCTGATGCCGTCGGCGATGGTAGACGAAATATTCGGCGAAGGCATCGCCTTTTGCCTGTCGAGCCTGAGTATGTCGTTCGACAACAGCATCGTGCTTTCGGACTATTTCCCCGAAACCAACGAGGACATGAAAGCGGTGGGTTGCGCCTCGACTTTTACCATTCTGCCCCATTGCGAGCATACGGCGTTGATTCTGGGCGACCTTTACTTTAACGGTCAGCCCCTGCTCCAAGCCCCGCGTGAATTTTTGAAGAACATGATACGAAAGTACAGGGCTTTGGGGCTGGAACCCGTCGCGGCGAGCGAGCTGGAATTTTTTGTTTACGACAAGTTGGCGGACGGCGGCGTAAAGCCCTACACCAACCAACCTTGCACCTGCTATCAGGCGAACCGCCGCCTTGACAAGAAGCGGTTCCTCTACAAGCTGAGCAATTCCTTTACGAAAATGGGCTACGAAGTGCTTTACATGAACCACGAATATTATCCCGGTCAGTTCGAGCTGAACTGGAAGCACAGCAAAGCTCTGAACGCCGCGGACCAAAGCGCGCTGTTCAAATATCTGAGCAAGGATATGGCGGAAGAGGACGATTTAATGGTGACGTACATGGCGAAGCCCAAAAACGCGGAAGGCGGCAGCGGCTGTCATTTTCACCTTTCCCTCGGCGACCCCGAAACGGGCGAGAACCTTTGCAACGACCCGAAAGGCGACAAAGGGCTCTCGCAGGTCATGCTGTACTTCATAGGCGGGCTTATCAAACACGCCAAAGGTATATCGGTCTTCATGGCGCCTACGGTCAACTGCTACAAACGCTATCAGCCGGATTCGTTCGCCCCCGTTTTCATCGGTTGGGGATACGACAACCGAAGCACGTATATCCGCGTTCCGAACGAGCGGGGGAAGGCGACCCGCGTGGAACTGCGCGCGGCGAGCGCCGCCTCCAACCCTTATCTGGCGTTGGGCGCGATTTTGGCGGCGGGGCTGGACGGGATTGAAAACAAAATCGTTCCGCCCGACGCCATAACCACCGATTTGTACCACGATACGTCGCAGCAGACGGAACGGTTGCCGGATACGCTGTCGGGGGCTTTGGCGGCGTTGGAAGCCGACGAGTGGATGACGCAGTACGCGGGGCGCGAACTGATTGACGCTTTCGGGAAGCTGAAACGCTGCGAGATAGAAGGGTATAAGAAATACGTGACGGACTGGGAATGGGATACGTACTCTTACCATATCTGATAAAAATAAAGAAAGGGCGCGGTTGGCGGGGCGCGGTTTCACCGAGTTTCGGCGCGCGACCGAGCCGCGCGGGGCGTATTTATGTGCGGAATAGCGGGCGTTGTATTAAAACATCCGGCGGCGGCGGCGGATTGCGTTTTGAATATGCTGGAGCTTATACAGCATCGCGGACATGACGCGAGCGGCATTGCCGTGTTCGGAACCTCAGGGGAAGGCTTGTTGCGGGTTTCGTTGAAAAACGAGCTTTTAATCGACGATTTACGGCGCATAGTGGGTGAATTCGGCAAAATGACGGACGAGCGCATAATCGAGGCGCGCAACAGTATTCCGATAGCGGAAATCAAGGCGCGGCTTCCGGAGGACGCGGTCAGACCGTTGCACGAGGCGATTAACAGACGCCACGGGCTTTGCGTACACTCAATCGGCAACGGGATGCGGGTGTATAAGGAAAACGGGAATATAGAAAATCTGTTGGCGAAGCACAGCATAGACAAAAGCCCCTGCCGCCACGCTATCGGTCATGTGCGTATGGCTACCGAAAGCGCGGAGGACGTGAACGCGGCGCATCCTTTTATTTCGCCCTTTTATCCCGGGCTGAGCATAGTTCACAACGGGCAATTCACCAATTATTTTAACCTGCGGCGGTTTTTGGAAGCGAAGGGCGCGATTTTCAAGACGCTCAACGACAGTGAAGCCGCCAGTCATCTGATTGCCTACGCCGCGCGGGAAAGCAAAGGGGATTTATACGAGGCTTTGCGTTGGTCCGAAGAGCGAATGGACGGCATTTATTGCGTTATTGCCGCGACGGAAAGCCAAATCGGCTTCGCGAAAGACCCCCTCGGCATAAAGCCGTTGCTTCTGGCGGAAACCGACGAAGCGGTTCTGCTCGGTTCGGAACAGATTGAGTTTTCGGCCGCCGGTAACGGGATTTTCGCGGCGGAAATGGCTCCCGGGGAGGTGCGCGTATGGGACGTTTAGATTTAAGCGGCGTCCGCAACGAAGACGTAAACGCCCTTATAGCGCGGGAACTGGAGAAAGACAAAACGCTTACGCTGACAAACGTCAATTCCATGCACAATGTTTGCGCCGGACTGCGGGGCGATTTCGCCGTAACCGTCGAGGACAGCACGGGTCTTTACACCGCGAGTTACATGGACGGTCCTTGCGTGACGGTAAAAGGGAACGCCGGGTGGTACGCGGGCGACGATATGGTTTCCGGCAGCTTGGTGATTGAAAAAAACACCGGCTGCAACATAGGCGCGTATATTTGCGGAGGGGATATTGTGGTTCGCGGCGGAACGGGCAGCCGTGTCGGATACGGAATGAAAGGCGGCAATATCATTATATGCGGCGACGCCGGGCGTTGGGCGGGACAGCTGGCGATGGGCGGCAACCTGATTATTCTCGGCGCGGCGGACGGCGCGGCGGGGGAATCCATGTACGGAGGCGTCGTATTTACGGCGGACGGCGATATTGAGGAAAAACTCGGCTCAAACGTTTACGTCGACGGAATAACGGCGGACGAAAAGACCGAATTGGCGGCTTTGTTTGAAAAATACGCAATCGACTTTGACGCCGCGAAACTCTCGGCAATCCGCCCGAAACTTGTCGGGCGCGACGATTACCGAATATTTGAACCCGTTCTTGAGCCCCTGGGCGCCAAAAAATACGCGGCGCGAGCATAACGAGGAGGTTTCGCGATGAATACCGTAATTCATAACGAGCCGAAAGCCGTTTGGAACAAGGAAACGCTTTCGGAGATTGACTATAAGGCTGAAACCGGGCATTACCGTATTCGGGGGTGCGCGTCCCCGCGCGCCTTTCCCTCGTTTAAGGACCTGTTGGTGTTACCGGGTCAGCTTACGCGCATGACTATCGACACCTATCGGGAACACTGCGACACGCGCACGGTACTGGGCGGGCGTTTCGCCAAGAAGCCGCTTGTGATAGAAACGCCCGTTATGATTGCGGGAATGTCCTACGGCGCGTTAAGCCGCGAGTCGAAAATCGCGCTTGCCAAAGCGACTTCAATGGTGGGTTGCGTTATAAGCAACGGGGAGGGCGGTATTTTGCCCGAGGAGCTGGAAAATTCCTACCGCCAGTCCGTGCAGGTGTTACCGAGCCGTATGGGGTTCAGCCGAAAAAGCGTGGAAGTGGCGGATATGCTGGAAGTCCTTTACGGCATAGGGGCGAAACCGGGGCTTTCGGGTCATCTCATGGGCGTAAAAATTACGCCGGAAATTGCCGCTTTACGGCAAATACCGGCGGGGGTTGACCTTCATTCGCACCCGCGCCCGGGCGACGCTTTCGGCGCCGACGACATGGTGGTGAAGATGCAGCAGCTTCGGGAGCTGACGGACTGGCAAACGCCGATTTTCTGTAAAATCGCGGCGGGCAGGGTTAAAGAGGACGTCAAAATAGCCGTAAAAGTCGGGTTCGACGGAATTATTATCGACGGTTGCACGGGCGGGACGGGAGCCGCTCCGGTAATGGCAGCCGACCATCTGGGTATACCCACCATGCCCGCGCTCGTACAAGCGGTACGCACATTGGAGGAAATGGGCGTAAAGGACGAGGTATCGCTCATCATCTCCGGCGGAGTAAAAGACGGCGCGGACATAGCGAAGGCGCTCGCAATCGGCGCGAACGCGGTGGCAATCGGCACCGCGGCGATGGTCGCCATGGGTTGCCGCGTCTGTATGAACTGCCAGTCCGGGCAGTGCGCCTTCGGTATAGG
>JAIRWE010000153.1 GCA_031253365.1 Oscillospiraceae bacterium
TTTTTAATTAAAATACGATGTCATTTACAATCCTAACCACGTTTTCAGAGTATTTTTAAGCTCAAATAATCGTATAGAATAAGCATTATTACGTTTCCTGTGGATATGGGATACGCACAAATAATTTTTTGACCACAACGTATTCCCCCGCCTTTTCACGGCGGGGGAACTAAGAACCTGTATTCAGCAGTCAAAACGCCCATATTTTCGCCGATTTCTCGTCATACCGCGTTAATTTTTCCTTAAATATCACTGATATTCGCGTCAAAATTGCCTTGTCTGACGAAAAATCCGCTTGAAAATATGAACATTTTGCCTACTGAATACAGATTCTAAGATTTACTTCAAACGACAGACCGCGCCGCCTTCAAGCGACGAACCGCGCCGCCGCCTTGCCGCCTTGCCGCCTACTTTCCGGCGGTTTTAAGCCTGTTGACCGCGCGTTTGAGCTTAAACTCCGCTATCTCGAAGTCCTTTTGCGACGTTTTCTTGTCGTCAAGCCGCTCCTGCGCGAGTTTCTGCGCCTTTTCCGCCCTGAACACGTCGATTTCGTCGCCCCACTCGCAGCTTTGCGCGAGAATGAGCGTATCCCCGGTTTCCTTAACCTCAATCGTCCCGGAGGAAACCGCCGCCACCCGGTAAGCGCCGTTCACCATGACGCGCAGCTTCCCTATCGGAAGCGCGGCGATATACGGCTCGTGGCGCGCGAGGACGCCCTTGTCGCCGACGGTGGTGTGAACGATTACGTTCTCCGTTTCACCGTCGAAAAAAATTTTATCGGGGGTTATGATTTTCAGATTAAAAGGGGTCATAGTTAAACCTCAATTACGCGCCTGCCGCCTGCCGCCTGCCGCCTGCCGCCTGCCGCCTGCCCGCCTGCCGCCTGCCGCCTGCCGCCTGCCGCCTGCCGCCTGCCGCCTGCCCGCCGCCTTTACGCGCTCTTTGCCGCCTTTTCCACCGCTTCCTCGATTGTTCCGACGAACAGGAAAGCCGATTCCGGCAAATCGTCGTGCTTGCCGTCGATGATTTCGTTGAACCCGCGAATGGTTTCTTTAAGCGGGACGTACTTGCCTTCCATACCGGTGAACGCTTCCGCCACGAAGAACGGCTGTGACAGGAACCGCTGGATTTTCCTCGCGCGGGCGACAATCAGCTTATCGTGGTCGTCAAGCTCGTCCATACCGAGGATGGCGATAATATCCTGAAGCTCGTTATATCTTTGCAAAATCGACTGAACCGCCCGCGCCGTGTCATAATGGTCGCGCCCGACGATTTCGGGGGTGAGAATCCGCGACGTGCTGTCCAGCGGGTCAACGGCGGGATAAATCCCCATTGAGGAAATCGCCCTCGACAGAACCGTCGTCGCGTCAAGGTGGGCGAATGTCGTCGCGGGCGCGGGGTCGGTCAGGTCGTCGGCGGGAACATACACCGCCTGAACGGAAGTGATGGAACCCTTGTTCGTGGAGGTAATACGCTCCTGCAAGGCGCCCATTTCGGTGGCGAGTGTGGGCTGGTAACCGACGGCGCTGGGCATACGCCCGAGAAGCGCGCTCACTTCGCTGCCCGCCTGCGTGAACCTGAATATATTATCCACGAACAAAAGCACGTCCTGCCCTTCGACGTCGCGGAAATACTCCGCCATGGTAAGACCGGAGAGGCTGACCCTCATTCTCGCGCCCGGCGGCTCGTTCATCTGCCCGTAAACAAGCGCCGTCTTGTTGATAACGCCGGACTCGCTCATTTCCCTGTACAGGTCGTTACCCTCGCGGGTACGCTCGCCGACGCCCGTGAACACGGACAACCCGCCGTGCTGCTTGGCGACGTTGTTAATCAGCTCCATGATAATGACCGTCTTACCGACGCCCGCGCCGCCGAACAGACCGATTTTCCCGCCTTTGAGGTAAGGCGCGATTAAATCGACTACTTTTATCCCCGTTTCAAGAACTTCGTTGGAAGTGGCCTGTTCCTCGTATGAGGGCGCGCTGCGGTGGATTTGCCACCGTTCCTTCGCCTCGGGAGCGGGCTTATTGTCCACCGGTTCGCCGAGCAGATTGAAAATCCTGCCGAGAGTTTCGTTCCCCACGGGAACGGTTATCGACTTTCCGGTATCAACCGCCGCCATTCCGCGAACCAACCCGTCCGTGCTTGCCATCGCGATACAGCGAACCACATCGTCGCCGATATGCTGGGCGACTTCCACAACCAGCTTTTTGCCGTTGTTGTCGATTTCAATCGCGTTCAGCAAAGCGGGGAGGCTTTCCGGCTCAAACCTTATATCAAGCACCGCCCCGATAATCTGAACAATTGTTCCCGTATTAGCCATAAACACATTCCCCTTTTGTTTTAATTTATATATCGGTAATAACCAACGAACCGTTACAGCGCGTTGGCGCCGCCGACAATCTCGTTGATTTCATTGGTGATTTTCTCTTGACGCGCGCGGTTGTACAATAAAGAGAGCTTCTCAATCATTTCCGCCGCGTTGTCCGAAGCGTTCTCCATGGCTATGCGCCTCGCGCATTGCTCGGAAGCGTATGACTCCGTAACCGCGCAATGAATCAGGCTCATAAGGAAGTTCGGCACTATTCTGTTGAACACGGCTTCCGGGCTCGGGTCGTAGGTCATAATCCGCCCCGTCCGCTCGCCTTCCCCCATAATCTTCGTGTCAAGCGGCAAAAGCGGTATTTCCACCGCCTTTTGAACCATCGACGAAACGAACTGCGTGTAGAAAAGACTGACCTCGTCAACCTCCCCCCGCCGGAACATCCTGATTGCCGTTCCCGCTATATCCGCGCAGGAAGCGTTCTTCACGTTTTCCGCCAACGCCACGTAACGGTCCGTCATTTCGTATCCGTGCTTCTCGTAATACTCGACGGACTTTTTCCCGATGGCGATAATCTTCGGCATGGACTGACCCTTATGCGCGGCGGCGACGAGCTTGAACATACCCGTGTTGTATCCGCCCGCCATACCCCTGTCGCCCGCGATTACGATGAACAGCCGATTGTTGATGACGTCGCGCTTTTTGACGAAAGCCGTCTTCAAATCGGTGTTTTGCTGTGCCAGTTCCTTCAAAATCTGATACTGCGCGTCAAAGAAGGGACGCCCCGTTTTCGCCCTTTGCTTGGCGCGGCGCAACTTCGAGGACGCGACAAGCTCCATCGCGTTCGTGATTTGCATCGTGGAACCAACGCTCTTAATACGGCGTTTTATCAGTTTCATATTTCCGGAAGCCATAATTTACTCCTTCAATTCCCCGACCGCGCCATAATCAATCGGCGGAAAAATAACTCGTTTTTTTGAACACGATTCCCGTCACCAGCAACGCGAGCGTCGAAGCCGCGACGACGAGCGAAACCAAACTGATGATAAACCCCGCTTTACCCATAACTGCCCCCTTTATCCATACCCGCTACTGCAAACTCGCCTTAAAATCTTCCGTGAACGTGTCCAGCGCCGCTTTCAGCTTCGTCTCGACCGACTCGGTAAGCGCTTTCTCCGACTTCAAGGCGTCGACGACTTCCTTGCCGTTGTTGTCGAGCCAACGGAACAAATCCGTTTCGTAACTGCTCACCTTCCCCGCCGGAACGTCAATCAGGTAATTGTTGATAACCGCGTAGATGATTATAACCTGCTTTTCCACCGACAGAGGGGAGGATTTCCCCTGCTTTAATATTTCGACTATGCGCTCGCCCTTCGCGAGACGCTTCTTGGTGCTTTTATCCAAATCGGAACCGAACTGCGAGAACGCCTGCAACTCACGGTACTGGGAATACTCCAGCTTCAGCGAACCGGAAACCTTTTTCATCGCCTTAATCTGCGCGTCGCCGCCCACGCGGGAAACGGACACGCCGGGGTTCACCGCCGGGCGTATGCCGGAATTGAACAGCTCCGTCTCGAGGAATATCTGCCCGTCCGTGATGGAAATTACGTTCGTGGGGATATACGCCGAAATGTCGCCCGCCTGGGTTTCGATTATCGGCAGGGCGGTAAGCGAACCGCCGCCGTTTTCCTTGCTCAGCTTCGCCGCGCGCTCAAGCAGCCTCGAATGGAGGTAGAATACGTCGCCGGGGAACGCCTCGCGTCCCGGGGGCCGCTTCAACAGAAGCGAAAGTGCGCGGTAAGCGACGGCGTGCTTGGACAGGTCGTCATAAATCGCCAGAACGTCCTTGCCCTGCTCCATGAAATACTCGCCCATCGCGCAACCGGAATACGGCGCGATATACTGCAACGGCGCAAGCTCGGAAGCGCTCGCGGCGACGACAATCGTGTAATCCAGCGCGCCCGCCACCCTAAGCTGCTCCACGACGCCCGCGACGGTGGAATTCTTCTGCCCGACAGCCACATAAATGCAGATAACGCCCGTATCCTTCTGATTTATGATTGTGTCCAAGGCAATCGCGGTCTTACCCGTCTGGCGGTCGCCGATGATAAGCTCGCGCTGACCCCTTCCTATCGGTATCATGGAATCAATCGCCTTAATCCCCGTTTGCAGCGGAACATTCACCCGCTCGCGGGCTATGATGCCCGGAGCTTCCCTCTCTATGGGGCGGATTTCCTCCGTCAGAACGGGACCCTTTCCGTCAATCGGCTGCCCGAGGGAATTGACCACCCTTCCGAGTAATTCCTTCCCCACGGGGACGGACACGATATTTCCCGTGCGCTTGACGGCGTCCCCTTCCTTTATTTCCGCTTCGGCGCCGAGCATAACCGCGCCTACGAAGTCCTGTTCAAGGTTCAGCGCCATACAGCGAACGCCGTTCTCAAATTCGAGAAGTTCGCCTAACATACACTTTTCCAGCCCGTGAATACGGACTATCCCGTCGCCCACGGTAACGACCGTTCCCGTGTCGGTGAGCCGGATTTTCGTGTCGAAGCTCTTAATCTGCTCCTTTATTATGGCGGTAATTTCATCGGGGCGTATACCTGTTGCCATCTTTTTATATTCCTTCCTTCATTTATAATCGGCCGCGAACCGTTCGCGCCTCGTTACGCGATTATACCCGAAATATCCTTTTTAAGCTCCGCGAGCCGCGTCTTGACGCTGCCGTCCATTCGCGTGTTCCCGTAGTCGAGGACTATCCCGCCGATAATCGCGGGTTCGACTTTCTCCTTCAAGACCACGCTCTTGCCGGTAATCTGCGCCATGCGCGACGTAATCTTGCTCCGAAGCGCGTCGCTCAGAGCCGCACGCGTCGTAACGGTCACTTCCGCAATCGCGAAACGCTCGTTGTACAGTTCGCGGAAAGCGCGGTAAACGCCTTTGAAACGCGACATACGCCCCTTAACCGTGAGAACCCGCAAGAAGTTATACACATACCCCGAAACGCGCCCCTCGAAGGCGTCCCCCACGATTTTCAGCTTGCTCTCCTTAGGGACGGTGGGGGTGCCGAGCAATTTCAGAAAATCGGGAACCTCGGACAAAAGCCCGTCCACGACTTGAAGCTCTTTCAGGGCGTCGTCAAAAACGCTCCTGTCGGTTTCGTTCTCCTCCGCGATAAGCGAGAACAGCGCGTCGGCATAGGTTTTCTCAATAGAAGCCGGCATAAGGTGCCCTCCTTAACTCTCGGCGCTTGACGCTTTGACCAAAAAGCTCTCAATCAACGCGGCGTTGTCGCTCTCGCTGATTTCCTTCTCCGCGACGGCTTCCGCCGTCATAATGACAAGTTCGGCGATTTGGTTCTTTATCTCGTTGATTGTGCGCTTACGCTCACGCTCAACCTCCTCCTCCGCCTTCTTGCGGATAAGTTCGGCGGAGCGTTCCGCCTCGCTGATTATCTCACTCTCTCGCGCCCCCGCCCTTTCGGTCGCGGCGGAAACGATTTTATCCGCCTCCGCGCGTGAGTCGGCGAGCAACGCCTTATACTCCGTTTCCTTCTGTAAAGCCGACTCCTTGGCTTCCTCGGCCGCCTTTATCTCGGCTGAAACCGTTTGCGCCCGCTTTTCAAGCATCTTCACCACGCTCCCGTGGAGGAAGTGCTTGTACATCAGGAAAATGAGCAGGGTGTTAATCAACGAAAAAATTATTGTTCCGACGTCAATGCTGACAAGGGATAAAACAGCCCCCATTCAAATCAGTCCTTTCGTGAGTTGGTATCCTTACTTAATCTGACCGGCGAACGGATGCGTGAACATGATTAACAGCGCGAAAATGAACGCGTAGATACCGCTGGTTTCGCATATCGCGTCGCCTATGATAAGCGTTCTCGTGATGATACCGGCAGCCTCGGGCTGCCTGCCGACCGCCTCGACCGCCTTGCTGCACGAAATACCTTCACCCAAACCGGGTCCGAGGTTCGCGAGCATCGCGATACCCGCGCCCATAACCTCCGCCGCTAAAGCCGCGCCATAAGCTGTTACTGTTGCGTCATTCATAACGAAAACCTCCAAAAAATTTTTTTGTTACTGTTATTTAACCCTCTTGTAAGGGGTAAACCCGCGTTCACGCCTTGCTTTTCTTTTTCACCAAGGCGGAACAGTCCGCCCCCGAAACGTACACCGTTATCAGCGTCGTAAACACATACGCTTGGATAACCGCGCCGAATATGTCAAAGTAAAGCGAAAGCACCGCCGGCAGCAAAATCGCGAAATAATGGAGCGCGAAATAAATTACCCCCATTATGATGGTACCCGCCAAAATATTCCCGAAGTGACGGAAAGTCTGTGAAAGCGGGTTGGTGATTTCGCTGAGCAGGTTAATGGGAAGCAGCGGCGCGACGGGCTGCAGAAGGCTCTTCCCCGCGCCGATTACCCCGCCGGTCTTGAACTTGTTGATTTGCACGAGTATAAACGTCATGGTACCCCAGCCGGCTATGATTGAAATGTCGGCGGTGGGGGAGCGCATACCGAGCAGCGAGGAAAGGCTGGAAAACATCGAAAGGCAGAACACCCCGCCTATGTAAGGCGCGTAGCTCAGATACTTCTCGCCCATGCCGTCCTTGACCATGCCCCGGAAAAACCCGACTATCCATTCCGCGAGTATCTGCCTTTTCTCCGTCGGAACGACCTTCAAGTTCCTGCCGAGTATGAAGAACAGCGTCCCGGCGATGGCGAGCATAACCCACTGCGCGGTCACGGACGTGGTAAGGTTGAACTTGAACACCACGCCTTCGTCGTCGATTAAATTCCCCTTTTCGTCATGGTGGCTCTTCTTGAAGAACTCGACCCTGCGCGCCCCGTCCGCGTCCTCGACAATCCTGAAAACGCTGACGACCTCGCGCGGCCCGATGATTTCAATTTTGCGCCCCTCTTTTTCCGTTTCCGCGCCTTCGGCGAACACGGAAAAAGTAACCAAACCGACGAACAATGCGACAATCAGAAGCAAAACCGGCTTTTTCATGGGCACCCCCCTCAATCCTAACTACTAACCACTAACCGCTAAATCCTGAACAAAGCGGTTATCTTGTAATAAAAACTCGGATACAGCAACGGCACGGACACCGTCAGCGGATTGACCAATTTGAATGTTATCAAAACCCCGAAAACCGCGAAAAGCGTGATATAACGCGCGCCGTAACCCACCATGACGGAGCGGCGCGCCCTTTGCGCCGTCCTGCCGCGAACGGCTCTGCCGGCAGTGAGCGCCATTAAGTAAAAGTTCAGGGCGCCGGCGACGTTGCCGACCGCCAACCCCGTGAAGACCCGCCAATCGACGCCGTTCGCGCCGACCAACCCGACAATGACGGCGATTACCGACACAACCGCGTCCAAGAGCAGAAACGCGGGAACCATCGCGCGCAGTTCCGCGAGGGCGATGTCCCTCGCCGCGTCGCGCCCCTTGCGGCGCCTACCCTTTGTCTTTGTCTTCATAATAATCATAATCGCGCTTATCGAGGGCGGGCGGATTTCGGTCGCTCAAATCCTCATACGCGCCGACAAGGCTCCTCAAATACGAGGCGACCGCGGCGACCATAACCGCTATGCCGAGCAAAACGAAAACGATTTTCGTCCGGTCGGGCCAACCGAACCCGTCGACCAACCGGCTGCCCCCGCCGATAAACAACACGAGAGGCGTCGCGATGACGAAACCGAGCTGCCCCGCGACAGCGTACACCGAAAGCGGCGAATCTTTTTTCATCGTAATCTTCTTATCAAAAAATCAGGTTGTTCAGACGCCAGACCCCGTCGTCGTCCTTTTCCATCCTCATATCCTTGACTTCGGGAACGCCGCCCTCGCCTTCAAGGGTAACCCTAATCTCACATTCCTCGTCGGAAATAAACGCTATAATCTCACAGTGCGGCTTTTCCCAGTTGACGGCGTATTCCATGCGCTTGAAATCCGCGTTGATGCCGATTTTGCCGCCCTTATCGGAATAAACCGGACCCTTGCCGCTCGGGTCGCTGATAATCCGCTCCGCCGCCTGCTCCGAGAAAGTCCCCCTCACCAGCGCGAAAATCTCGTCCGCGCTCCCGTAATCGGAAGAAACCGCCGTGTAATAGCCGTCCTCCGGGGGGTTGCCGTAAGCCTCTTCCTCGTGGGGCAACCCGACGGTGTAGAACAGGCACAGCACGGTATAGTTATCCTCGACCAAACGCACCGCCGCGTCCCACATCTCGTCCGCCGTTTCCTCCGTGGGTCTGTACTCGCCGTCTTCCTCCGGAACGTCCCGCCCCGAAGTCAGCTTGAACGCCGTGAACAAAACCGCCGCGAAAGCCAACAGAGCCACTATTATCGTCGCGATTAACGCCGGTTTGTTGCTCATAGACCAAATTCCCTCAAAAGCCGACCGCCGTCAAAGACGGGTTCTCGGATATTGTCTGTAACCATTATACATCATTTTCATTGTATATTCAAGTCATTTTTTTTACAAAATTCAAACACTAAAAGCCATTATATACTATCTTTGTCACAAATTCAAGCGCTTTTTTCAATCAAATATTGACAAACTATTAAAAAACTGTTAAGTTTTTTATTCTTCGTCGAAGGGCGGTTCCCCATCGCTTGAAAGCGGTTCCCCGTCGCTTGAAGGCGGCGGCTCGCTTAAAGGCGGCTCCTCGTCGCTGAAAGGCGGCTCCTCGTCGCTTGAAGGCGGCGGCTCGCTTGAAGGCGCTTCCTGCGACGCGGCGGTTTCCCCGTTCGCCCCGTCGCTTCCGTCCGTAGAATAGCTTATGCCGCTCCTGCCGAGATATTTCAGGACGCCGCTCGCGATTGCGTCGGCTATGCCCTTTTGGTGCTTTTCGGAAGCCAGCGCCATGGCGTCCTCATAATTCGTCACGAAGCCGAGTTCCACCATAACCGACGGGAAATCCTGCTGAACCGTCACCCAATAATAGCTGTACTTCGCGCCTCGGTTCGAGTTCACCCCGTCGGAATAGACGTTGGCGCCGAAATAAGCGGCGACGGACTCGGAAATCGAAGCGGCGAGCGGCCGCGAAAACGGCGTAAAATACCACACCTCGGTGCCGCGCGTGGACGCGCTCCCCGTCGCGCAGTTCGAGTGCAGCGATATGAACAGGTCGCAGTTATACTGCCGCGCGTAATGCGGGCGCAACCGCGTCATAAGGAACTCGCTTTCGGTTTGGAGCCTCACGCAGTTCGCGCCCAGCTCCTCCAAGCGGGCTTTGAGCTTTTTCGCGACGGCGAGGTTGACGTTCTGCTCCACCACGTGCCCTATCGCGCCCGGGTCGACGGAACCCGACGACGTCATGCCGTGTCCCGGGTCTATGACTATGTTCATTCCCGCCAGCGAATTGGTCAGCACCGGGAACGAAATCGTCAGAACCCCGTCCGCGTCGTAACGCGAGTTATTGCCCGCGTAGACCCCGGGCTGCCGCAAAGCCAGCACCAAGCGGAATTTCGGTATTCCGCCCTCCGTCACCGTCTCCCACTTGCCGGAAGAAAAGACAAGGTTGCTCCCGAACGACGGCAGCTTCGTCACGGAGGTCACGTTGTCGAAGGTGACGTAGATGTACTTGGCGTCGAAATCCCTGACGTTGTAATCGTCGCCCCACTGCGTGTAATATTCGAGACCCGCCGCTTTTATATTGTAGCTCGACTTTTTATCCAAAACGATTTTGAAGTAGCTGTCGCCGGCATAAGTCCCCCCCGAACGCACGAACAGGCTGTTCTCGCCCATACCGTACCCGTTTTCGAGAACCGCGTCGCCGGCGTCGAACCGCTTCCCGCTCTCGGTGACGTAGAACCCGCCCGCGGTGGAGGCGTAATAATCGATTGTCCCCGCCGGCAAACGGCAAAAATCGGGGTCAAACGACGTCCCCGTCGTCTTCGCGTCGAAAACCGCCGTGTTGTTTTCAAGCAGCCTTACGTAGGTAACCGCCTCGCTCCCCGCGCGGACGGGGTCAATGCGCCCCACGACTTCCCCCGAACCCGCGCTGTCCTGGTCGTACATATTGACGTTTATATCGGTAACGGGCGGCGGCGGCGGAAGCGCGTTCACCTTAATCTCCGCCCCGACAAGGGAACGGGTATATCCCATGAAATCCGCCGTGACGCCGATTTTCCCCAAGCTTTGAACCCTGTCCGTCACGCCGTCGGGAACCTTGTACCTCCCCGTGAACATGGCGTAAGACGCGCTCAGCTCGCGGTCGTCAAGCTGCGCCTCCTGCTGTTTGAGGCTGATTGTCTGCCCGTTCAGCGTCGCGACGACCTTCGCGCCCTTATACGCGACCGCGCTTATCGTAACCCTCGTCCCGCCCTCCACCGAAAGCGTCTTGCCGCCGGCTATCGAATCGTCGAGGGA
>JAIRWE010000050.1 GCA_031253365.1 Oscillospiraceae bacterium
GTGCGCGGGCATAAACATGGCGGGCGGGGAAAAAAGTTTCGATAAAGCCATACCGATGAACGCAATCGGGTTCTTCGGGCTGCATATAGTCACGGCGGGAAATTACAACGGCGATATGTACACCGAAAGGGAAGGCGCGCACTATAAACGGCTGTTTTACGGCGATAACAGACTAAACGGTTACATCATCGTCGGAAACGTGGAAAAAGCCGGAATTTACACCGCCATTATCCGCGAGAGGACGCCGCTGGATTCAATCGACTTCGCGCTTGTTTGCGAGAAACCGGGCTTGATGGCGTTCACGAAAGAGGAAAGAAGGGTTAAGCTGGGAGGTGGAACGTGATGACTATTACGGCGGGATGCACCGATTTCAGGGAACTGAACCAAATGATAAAAAACTCGGAAGGCAACGTGCGCGTGGACGAGTGTTACGGGCAAAGGTTCATCGGGAGCGGATTAAAACACAAAACGCTTGTCATTAACGGAACGCCCGGCAACGCTTTGGGGGCTTATTTGGACGGAGCCGTTATCGAAGTAAACGGCAACGCGCAAGACGCCGCCGGCGACACCATGAACGACGGCAAAATCATAATCAGGGGGAACGCGGGCGACGCGCTGGGTTACGCCATGCGCGGCGGCGTTATATACGTTCGCGGGGACTCCGGTTACAGAACCGGTATCCACATGAAAGAATACAAAGATAAAAAGCCGGTAATTGTCATAGGCGGAAAAGTAAGTAGCTTCCTCGGGGAATATCTCGCGGGGGGACTGATTATCGTTCTGGGCATAGGCGCGGAGGAAGCCCCCGTCGGCAACTTCACGGGGACGGGTATGCACGGCGGAAAAATATTCATAAGGACGGATTATGAGCTTTCGGGGCTGCCCGCGCAGGTCACGGCGGAAATCGCCGCGAAAGAGGATTTGCAGGAAATATCGCCGTATGTTTCGCAGTTTGCCGAGCATTTCAACATGAACGCCGAAACGCTGATAAACCACAGATTCTATATGTTGTTGCCCAACGCCAAAAACCCGTACAAGCAACTGTACACGGCGAATTAGCCCGCGCCGCGTCACACCTTGAAGCCCTTATCCCGCCCCAGCAGCGACGTACTGTTGAAGAAGTCCAGTTTTCGCCTGTCTTCCTGCGATGTACGCAGAATTTCCTTTACTTCGTCGTATTTTCCCGAAAGGCGTTTCTTAAATTCGTTGTCTTTTTCCATAATATCGCCGTGAACAGACAGCAATTCGTATATTTTATCCTTTACCCGCGTTTCGTCGGGAGCGAACGCATTAACGGATTCCACCGCTTTTTCGGCGGCGAACATTCTGTGAAGCGTTTCTCTCCCGTCGTCGTTTTGCTCGTCAATCAGCGCCATAAGATTTATATGCGCCTTTGCCGCTTTGGGTATAATTTTCTCCCTCTCGCTGATAATATTTTCTATTTCGCCGATTTCAATAACATTTTCTTGTTCAAGGTTAATTTCGCAAAGGCGCGCGGTCGCTTCTTTGTATTCCGTCAAAGCGGCTACGAGTTCGTCGGCTTGATGGAAAATGAGTTCAAGATTGTCAATCATGGTTGATACCGCCCCCCAAACGGCGAATTTTCAGGCGCGTACTGCACAAAGAGGCGGACGACAACGTCCGCCCTTATTCTTTCTTTCTCAGCCGTTGACCCGCGAATATCAACCCACGGCGAAAGCGGCGGTTTGCTTGGGCAACTTTGAAATTTGCACGAACGCATCTTTCAACTCGCCTATTTGCGGAAGGAGTTGCCTGATAATCTCGGCGTCTTTCTTCATGTCAGCCTGAATAATCTGTTTGAAGAAAAATTCATACAAAGAATCAAGGTTGCCGCTGATTTCGCCCACGCTCATATCCAAAACCGAGCGCAAAGCGTTCACGATTTCGCCCGACCTGTCAAGGCAAGCGTGCGCCTTCGCGTAATTCTTCAAATCAATGAAGTTTATCGCCCTGTTTAATTGCCTTTCACATTCGTCGTACAGTTTAATCACGACCTCCACCGGAGTCATGGTTGAAACCGCCTGCTCTTTGTAAGTCGCATAAGGGTTTGGCATAACGCACCTCCATTTTTTAACCGTTCATACTGCTGAACATATTTGTGATAAAGCTGGACTGACTGTTAAGCTGCGAGAACTGACCTTCCATTCTCGAGAATATCTTCCAGTATCTGTCTTGCTGCTTTTCGTACCTGTCTTCAAGTTTCGAGATAATTTCGTTCAAATCCGCGATTCGGCTGAAGATGTCGTTGCTAATCGCCGACAAGCCCGTGGACACACCCGCCTTTTGGACGAGAATACCCATATCATCCTTCGCGCCCGTTGATTTAACGGCAAAGTTCAGCGTGTCCTCCAACTTTTTCATCAGACCGTTTTCGGTATCGGTGAACAGTTTGATAATATCGTCGGGGTTCCTTTCAAGGGCTTCAATCAGAGCCTGCTCGTCAAATTCAAGCATACCGTTCTTTTTATAATCCGAAGCCGCGGTTATCGCCGAAGTTCCGTCGTTGCCCCTTATGCTGTACAAACCAAACGTCTTCCCGTCGGAGGCGGTAATCCCCGAATACATAACCGCCCTCATTTTTTCCATAACGGTCGAAACGGTGGAATCATTGTAGAGGATTCCTTTTTTGGCGGCGATTTCCCACTGTTCTATCTGCCTTTCGGAAAGCCCCATCTCTTCTATATCGTCGTCGGTGAGAAAATAATACTTGGCGGCTGACGGGTCACTATATCCCGGCGGCGCCTCTTTCAAATACCCATAGACCTCTTCTATAAGTTTGTTGTAATCCTCAACAAAACTCTTTATCGCGTTCACCGCCGTTGAATAATCGCGGCTGACCGTCGTTTCAAAGGTTTCGCCTATTACCGCCTGCGGAGAGAACGAAAACGTCGTTCCGTTGATGGTGTAGGCGTTTGACGCGACTTCAACGGTTTCGCCGTTGATTTCAAGCTCCATATTCTCGCCGGGGGTGTACACGGCGCCGCCGTTAAACCCGAGCGCCCGCATAATCCCGAACTCGTCCTCGGTTTCGGAGTCTATTTCCGTTTTCGCGGTCGTTCCGTAATCCTTGGAGGTGAGGGTGAACGTATTCGATATGGGCGAGAACACCAAAGTGACGCCGGCTCCGGAATTGTTGATGGCGTTCACCATTTCCGCAACCGTCATGTTGCCCGTCAAATTTATTTCTTTTCCGTTGATTTTAACGGTCGCCTGCCCGTTTTTATCGAAATCCACGCCGAGTTCGGACAGCTTCGTTGACGTCGTAACGGACGTGGCGGACAATTTCAGCGCGTCGTCCGCGTTGTCGAAGTTTGCCGAAACGCCGTTCTTTGAGGAAATAGCCAGCGAAACGGGGTTATCGCTTTCGTCTTTCGCCGTGATTACGGCGTCGTCGCCCACAATTTCAAGCGAAATGGTTATATCCTTGAACAAAGCGGAATTGGCTTTGAACGCGTCTATGACGTTATTCTCGTTGACGTATCGCACGGCGTCGCCAATGAACCCGGTTTTGAAGTCTTCAAAACTTTCCACATTCACGCCGTAAATAAATTGCTTATACGCGTCAAACTCGTTATAGGCGGTGAAGGTTCCGTCCGTCGTCAGCTCGTTATTCACAAAATCGTCCCACGCGGCGTCGTAAATGTCTTGCAAAGCGGGGTCTGCGGTATTGCTTTCGCAAGCAAGCCTCATGTCCTCGACGGTGGCGTAGGTGTAAGCGTCTTTGTGTTCGTCGAAAAATTTTGTCCAAAAGCCGTTCGTCTGGGTTTCTTGCCTGGCGGCTAACGCCTGAGCCCTTAAATCGGCCTTGTCGGTCGGGGTCGCGGTGTCTTTCCAGTCGTCGTATTCCGCACCCGCCAGCTTGTTGTACGCGCTTTCAGCGGCATTGTTAAATTCCGCGAGAATCGAGTTATACTTGGTCCTGAAATTCGATTCATACTGTACACGGGTAATCGGCGTGCCGCCCGCGTTTTCCGTTTCCGTGACATAGTCGTCGTACAGCCCCGTGATATAAGCGTCGTATCCGGCGGAACCGGGTTTCGCGTCGTCTTCGCCGAGAATGTCAAAATAACCGGCGTTAAGCGTGTTAAACCCGATTGTCTTAATTTCCCCGTCAATCAGTATGTCAACATAGGTGTAATCGGCGGTCTCGCCGAAACCGTTCAAATTTCTAATCGTCGCCGTTTCGCTCAAATTAACGATACCCGAAACGGAAATCTGGCTCTTGTCGGCGGAACTTAACTTGCCTTCCGTATCTACCGTGACAAGCCCCGTATTCAGGTTGGTTTTCCCGAACACTTCCAGCTTTTCGTTGATATTTTCGACGGTTTCCGCCACGCTCGCGCCCGCCTCAAACTCAATGTACTTTTTCGTACCCCCCACGCTGACGAAGAAAGCGTATCTTTCGCCGTCGGCAAGCGCGTCCAAATCCCCGAACTTGACATTCATGTCAGCCGCGGCGGATTTAAGCGTCGCCTGCGTCGCTTGGTGCTTTAACGTCACGGTATAATTTCCGGGCAGCGCGCCGGTTCCGGAAGACACCGAAACGCCGTTCGGTGTTTTGGTTTCGCCGTTAAAAGTCGTAACAGGCTTATTCTGATTGAAAATCGTGGTGCCTTTCAGGAAAAAATTCCTGTTTACCACATTGAGATACTTGTTCTGAAAACCCTGCAACTTTGAAATAACGTCGCGGTACGCCGCTTGCTGGGCTTCCAGTTTCTTTACTTTGCGTTTGTTGTTGTTTATCCTCTGTTTCGTGGCGGCGCTCATGGCGTTCACAATCGCCTCGGTATCAAGACCGGAGTGCAACCCGCCTATTCTGAGGTTTGTCCCGTTAACAGCCATATCAATCATTCCCTTTCTTTTCGGTTATATTCAAAAGTGCTTTCAGCGCGTTTTCGGAAACAGTCATCGACGCCTCAACGTTGGCGTCCCGCGCCGCAATCAACTCATGCCTCACTATTTTAACGTCTTTGGGGGCGTGGATACCGATTTTCACCCTGTCTTTGGACACTTCAAGCACGGTAATCTCGATGCTGTCGGCCACGACTATGCTTTCATCGGTTTTTCGGGTTATTACGAGCATCAGACGACACCCGCTTTCTGTTCGGAACATTCGGCGTAAATAGGTAGCCGAAACTCATAATCGTGCGGCAAAATTATCTGCGCCGCTAATTTTTCGTCTGTGTTGATAACAATGGGAGCCTTCATATTGACGGTGGTCTTTTTATAATCCTCGGGAACCGTGGCGATTACCAAAAGCCGAACCTTCGAGTCGTCCCGCATTTTCAAAAGCGCTTCCTCATCGCGTTCCAACTTAATCTCGTACTGCCCGTCAATGATGAAAGGGTCGAAAACGATAAAGCAGGGGGCGAGGGCGTCGGTCGACTGCAACCACTTCGGGTAAATATCTTCGCCGAGCGGGCTGAACAGGGCGAAATGCCGCGTCTCCTCGAAAGCGAACAAGCCGACGGGAAAAGTGAACAAACAGTCCTCCGAAACCTCAACCTCGCCGAAATCCCTTGTTTTAATTTTTACCATCAGGCGTTCTCCCCCACATATTATCCCTTCGCGCTGAATTCACGCGCGTAACTCGGGTTCGCGCTGGGCGGAACGTAAATAGGCTCGCCCACATAGGTTATTTCAACCTTCGGATGCTGCGCCACGCTTATCTCGACCAACCCCGGGTTGAATATGAGCCGCGCCGCTTCGAGGTTCTCCCAATCGACGTTCACGTCGTCAACCTCGTAATTGATGTTGAGTACGCCGGCTTCATACGTTATGTCGGCACCCCCTTTGGGGATAAAATCCATCACCGTTTGAATGGAAAAACCCGCCCGGACATTCCGGTTGGCGATTTCAGCCGGAGTGTTACCCCGCGCCAGCTCGTTCCCGTCTTCCACCAACGACGCAACGCCTTGATAGGACAGCTTGATGCCCCTTTGCGCCTCATTCTTATAAAAGTCCGGCATATTGTACTTGCCGTAACCCATGCTCGAACGCGCCGCATAGGTATCAATGTTGATTTTGGCGGGCTTCGCCTCC
>JAIRWE010000178.1 GCA_031253365.1 Oscillospiraceae bacterium
GATTCAACGAAATCCGACAAATCCGCCTCCAAATATTCGGCGAATACGTCAACCGGAATCCCGGTGTTGCGTAAATGCCAATTATAGGATTCATAAAAATTCGCGTTTTCGTCCCCGCCGTCATATTCAAAGGGGGAAGGCATTTCGGTTTCCGTAAAATCGGTTTGCGAAGGGGACTGCTCCGCAGCGTCGGTCGGGTTGCCGGAATTTCCGCGGTCGGCTTGCGCTTCGCAAGCGCAGAGGGTTATCAGCAACGCCGCCGATAAGATTAGCGATGTTATTTTTTTCATGGTAATTCTCCTTATCTGAATGTGTTGTTTGGGAACATCTCCGAGGGATTTTTTCTGCTTGCGCCAACCGTTACGTCAAGATGTAAATGATAATCTCCTGCGGCTACCGTTGTGCCGGTGTCGCCCGTAAGACCAAGCAATGTTGATGTCGATACCGTACCACTGGCGTTTGAACCGGATTGTAGGTGCAGGTACCTCACTTTATTCCGTACTGCCGCCCCATAAAAGCACCTCCCAAAGAACTGTCAATCCCGCCGTTTCAAACAGTGTATCATATTTACGTGAATTTTGCAAGGGGCATTCCCGTCCGCCGTTTGCCGTTCGGGCACGGGAAAATCCGCGAGGATTTTCCCGAAACGGGGTTTGGGGTGAAGCACCAACAAGCGAAAACGCAATCTTCCCCGCAAAGGGGAAAATTGCGTTTTTGCGGAATGTGAGCATTCCGCTATGCTTGCGGGCTTCGCCGCAGGATTCAGGTTTCAGGATTTAGGATTCAGGGTTTGTTAGGGCGTGAAAAAATTCCCCTCCTTAGGAGGGGTGGCGCGAAGCGCCGGGGTGGTCGTCCCGCAAAAAAACTCCCCCCGCCGAAAACGGCAGGGGGAAGTGGCTCGTGAAATCGTGCAATCGCTGTTCCGTAAGACGCTTACTTTTTCGTCCTTGCGGAAACGACTGCGGTATAATCGCTGTATATTTTCTTGCCGTCGACGGTTTTATACGCTCTGACTTTGTAAAAATAATTACTGTCCGACGACAACTTCTCGTTGCTCCATTTCACGGTCGAACCTTTGGAAACGGTCTTAACTTTTTTATAATTGCCGCTTACGGTAGAAGCGCGATAAATCTCATACCCGCTCGCGCCGGAAATCCTGCCCCATGTCAGCGTGATTTTGGATTTTGAATCGGCGTTCGCGTCGAGGGATTTCGGTTTATCGGGAGTTTTTTCCCATTTCGCGTAAAGCGTCGTATTTTTATTAACCTTGTCCTTGCTCACGTTCCACACGTTTTTACCGGATTTTTCAGTGTACCACCCGACGAAAGTATATCCGGAGCGTCTGGGATTGGACGGCTTTGAAATTTTCCCGCTTGAAGCGATTGACTGTTTCGCGGGAGCTTTTCCGCTTCCGCCGTTAATGTCGAAAGTCACCGTAAAATATTCTTTTTCCGTTTTGGCGGAAATCACCGAGGTATAACTTCCGTAAACCTTCTTCCCGTCGACGTTTTTATACGCCCTGATTTTGTAATAATACTTCTTATTGGACGACAAACCGGTGTTTTCCCATTTCGCCGTCGCATTGGACGTAATAGTCGTCACTTTTTTATACGACCCACTCGAGGAAGTCGCCCGCTGTATCTCGTACCCGCTCGCGCCGGAAACGGTTTTCCACGTCAGCGTGATTTTGGATTTTGAATCGGCTTTTGCTTTCGGGCTTGACGGTTTCGCGGGGATTTTTTCCCATTTCGCGTAAAGCGTCAGGTTTTTGTTCACTTTGCCTTTACCGGTATTGAATTCGTTTTTACCGGAGCTTTCCGTATACCATCCGATGAAAGCGTAACCGGAACGGGTCGGGTTCGCGGGTTTCACGATATTGCCGCCGGGCAGTATCGCCTGTTCCTCGGGCGTGTCGCCTTCCCCGCCGTTCAGGTTAAATTTTACCGAATAAACTTCAACAATCTTACTCGCGTCAAACTTACCAAGCGATACATACGCATCCCTTGCTCCGACCGGAACTAAAACATTCAATCTACCAACTCCTTCGTTATTTGCATCCCCAGCACAACCCGCGAACGGACTCACATATTCACCCGTACCACTTCCAAACCATGTCGTTTCGTACATTTCAAGTCCCGGCGGTGTCATCGATTTAAACCAAACCGAAGTCAGCAAATCATTTTTTCTAAACGCTAATTTTCCAATTGTTTTAACATTCTCAGGTATGGTTATTGAGTTGAAAGTATTAACATAGTTCCCCTTTTGTGCGTTAAACGCATACTCTCCGATACTTGTTATGCTGTCCGGAAGCACCACGGAAGAAACAGAAGCATTTTCGAAAATGTTGGTCGTTACTCCCAACACGGTTACAGCTTTTCCGTCTATTTTAGATGGGATTACGATGTCGCCCCCCGCCCCGGTATATTTCGTAATCGTAACCGTGGTGTTGCCCGCGTTTACCCCGTATTCCCACACGCCGTAGGTCAGCGCCCCGCTTTTAACGACCAATCCGTTCGGGACGAGGACGATGCCCGCCGCCGCGGCGAGCGACAAAAATGTGCTGAAGATTTTCTTTTTCATGGATACGTTACCAACCTTTCAAAATATTTTCACTCATTGTAACATTTTTTCGCGGAAAATTCTATTAGTATAATACATATAAATAGGCGTTTTTTTTTTTTTTTTGTATATATTGCACAGAGAAGCTTCCCGAAAACGGCGGGGAAATTTTTTTGCGGTTTTTTATAAAATCCCGTAAGTATTCGCCCCCGCGGTTCGTTTAATATGTTAGGGGAATTAGGGGAAATCCTGACCCCCAAAAAATCATTAAACGGAGGAAAAAGACATGAAAAAATTATTATCACCGATTATCGCTCTCGCGGCGGCGATTTCCTTAACCGCCTGCGCGGGCGGCGGCGAACCCGAACAATCCGCGCAAAATACCGCGTCTGACACCGCGCAAGGCAACGGCAACACGGAAGATTCGGCAAACGGCGAAGACAATCCCGGCGAAAGCGGGGGCGATAACGCCGAGCTGCTCGCGGCTATTGACGAATTCCCGATGGACGAGTTCGTCGGGCTTGACGGAAACACGGTTTCAAAAACAAAGGCGACGGGATTTGCCGGAAATGTATTGATTTTCGATTTCGGCTATGTGCGGGAACCGACGCTCGATTATTTAACCACGTTTGAAACCCCCGACTTGTTCGACTTTGAAACAACGGAGTTCAAAGAAGGGTTAGAGTTTGAAATAAACGCCCGTTATATCAAAGCCGAAAAAGGGGATATAATCAACGGTTTTGAAGTTGAAGCCGCGAGCTTCGCGGTAATGGCTATGAATTATGACGACGGCGAGGGCAACGAATGGCAAGATATAACGGTGTTTGAGTGCGCGGTTGTATTCAAGGGGGAGCAAACGCTTAACGGCGTGTTATACCGTCTCCCGACGGACGCCGATTATATAGACGCGGGCGGTGATTTGCTCTTTTATCCCGTCGCCGGCGACGATAACTTTTTCCCTTTGCCGTACAGCGTTTTCTCAATGCCGCTCCGCGTTTTTGATGAAACGTCCGAATTCGCGCTGTTTGGGGATACCGCCCGCGTGTATGTGGGAAACGTAAGAGATTTTCCGAAAGTCGGGGAGCTTTATGAAAACGGCGATTATATCCGCGCCGAGGTTACGTTGTCGGATTTGGCGATTATTTACAACGAAGC
>JAIRWE010000142.1 GCA_031253365.1 Oscillospiraceae bacterium
GACGCGGTTAATTCGCCGAGTGTGGCGGCGTTGTGGGATATACACCACCCCTACCGTTACGTGGGGGAAAAGCCGTCCGAAACCGTGTCGAACCTTGGCGGGTATATCCGGTACGTTCACGTGAAGGACTCCGTCATGGAAAACGGGAAGGCGATGTATAAACTCATGGGTTACGGCGATTTGCCCGTTAAGGAAATGCTTTCCGAACTGCGCGGAATGGGTTACGAGGGATATGTTTCCCTTGAATGGGTCAAGCGTTGGGCGAGCAATCTTGAGGAAGCCGGAATCGTGTTCCCCCATTTCGCGCGGTACATGAAGCCTTATGTGACGGCGAAAAAACGCCTTTACAGGAATAACGCGGACACGGGCGATTATCCCTGGAAAAAGGACACCATGATTGACGAAACCTTCCCCGACGTCCTTGACAGGATTTGCGACGAGTTTCCCGACCGGTGCGCGTTCAGGTACACCGAGCCGGAATACGCCGGTTACACCCGCACCTATTCGGAATTTCGCGACGAATCGGACAAATTCGCGGCGGCGTTAATCGCGATGGGGGTTAATCGCGGCGACCACGTTTCAATTTGGGCGACGAACGTCCCCGCTTGGTTTATCACGTTTTGGGCGGCGACTAAAATCGGCGCGGTTCTCGTGACCGTGAACACCGCCTATAAAATCCACGAGGCGGAATACCTTCTGCATCAGTCGGACACCCATACCCTCGTGATGATTGACGGGTTCAAGGATTCGGATTATGTGGACATTATCAATAAAATCTGCCCCGAATTAGCTACTTCAAAACCCGGGGAACTGCACGCGGAACGTCTTCCCGTTTTGCGCAACGTCATAAACGCGCAGTCAAGGCAGGCGGGGTGCTTCACTTGGGATGAAGCCATGGCGTTGTCCGAAAAAGTCCCGGTCGCCGAGGTGCGGGCGCGGCGCAAGGCGATAGACAAGCACGACATTTGCAATATGCAGTACACTTCGGGTACGACGGGCTTCCCGAAAGGGGTCAGGCTGTCGCATTACAGCGTGGTCAACAACGGCAAGGTTATCGGCGACTGCATGGATTTGTCCACCGCCGACAGGCTGATGATTCAAGTACCCATGTTCCATTGTTTCGGAATGGTGCTTGCCATGACCGCGTCCATGACTCACGGGACGACCATGTGTCCGATTACGGCGTTCAGCCCGCAGAAGGGGCTTGACTGCGTAAACAGGGAAAAAATCACCGCCTTCCACGGCGTGCCGACGATGTTCATAGCGATGCTGGAACACCCCGACTTCGCGAAAACCGACTTTTCCCATGTGAGAACGGGCATTATGGCGGGTTCGCCCTGCCCCGTAAAGGTGATGGAAGACGTCCTCAACAAGATGAATATGCGCGAAATCTGCATTACCTACGGTCAGACCGAAGCCGCCCCCGCCATTACCATGAGTACGACCGAGGACAGCATTGAAACCCGCGTCAACACCGTCGGTGCGCCGGTGTTCGGCGTGGAGGTGAAGATTATCGACCCCGAAACGGGCGAAAGACTGCCCGACGATACGGACGGCGAGCTGTGCGCGCGCGGTTACAACGTAATGAAGGATTATTACAAGATGCCGGAGGCGACCGCCGCCGCCGTGGATTCGGACGGCTGGCTCCATACGGGGGATTTGGCGAAGCGTCTGCCCGACGGGAATTATAAAATCACGGGGCGGCTGAAAGACATGATTATCCGGGGAGGGGAAAACATTTATCCCAAGGAAATAGAGGATTTTCTCTACACCCATCCGAAAGTCAGCGACGTTCAGGTAATCGGCGTGCCGTCCAAGCAGTACGGGGAAGAGATTATGGCGTGCGTCATTCTCAAGGAAGGCGAGCGGGCGGACGGGGACGAAATCAAGGAATACGTCCGGGAACACATGGCGAAGCACAAGGTGCCGAGCTACGTGGATTTTGTCGGCGAATTCCCGATGAACGCGGCGGGGAAGATTCTCAAGTACAAGATGCGGGAAGACGCGGTGGAGAAACTGGGGCTGAGGGCGGAAAGCAAAATCGTTACGGCTTAAAATCTGTCTGTGCATGGACGACTGTGGGAAACGAGAAAAAGACAAAAAGGGGAAAAGGACATGATTTTAAATTTAAGGAAGAAAACCAAAGAAGAGAAAGCAAAAGAGAAAGACCCGCAAGAAAACCAATTAACCCGAATAGAAAGGCTGAAAGGAAAAGATAAACAACCGGAATACCAAGAAACAATCAAGGAACTCACTGAAATTTCATACGACGAAGAAGTCGGCTACAACATAGAATACCGCATATATTTAATCAAAGAACAAGCCCGTCTGAGGGACCGCATAGAAAAAATCAAGCGGGAATACCCAAGAAGATACAACCCGCCTTGTTTCGTTTTTTTGACGGGGGTTATCGCGTTGGTTGTTTACGCGGTGTTCAGAAACCCATTGGAGCCGAATTACATTTTCGAGAAAGCGGTTTTGATGGTTGCTTTGTCGTTTATGGCGGGGGGTGCGCTTGGGTTAATCTACGCGATGTTTTTCAAGAGCCAATTCATTGTGGACAACACGACGTTGGTTTCGTTCAGAGAACGCTTGGCGGCGGTAAACGAGGACTTGGGGCTTTTGAAAATTCCGGCGACCGAGCATTATAAGAAAGCCGAGGCGTTTTTCAAGAACCACCAGAAAGAACTCCGAAGGTACTACAACGAAAACCTAAAGCATTTGAAATGGGTGTTGCCGCTCGGCGTTTTGGTAATAATGCTTGGGGTTGGAATAATAGGGTTCACGGTTGTGTATTCGCTTAGGGAAGGCGCGGCGACGGCGGAAATGATAATAGGCTCGGTCAGCGGAATAGCGGTTGATTTTGTGGGGGCGATTTTTATAAAGATATACGTTGAAACCGCCAATATGTCGAAAGACTTTCACAACCAGCTTATCAAAAGCAACAACAACCTGCTTGCCAATATGTTGGCGGCGCAAATACAAGACGACGCAAAAAGGGAAGAGGTTCTCGCGGGCATAGCGGAAGCGGTTGCGTGCGGGTGCGCGAATCCCGAAAAGTAAGGCAATTTTGCGGCAAGGCGTCGAACAAAGGTTGGCGGTGTTATCCTCGGCAAGCACGTAACCCCATTCCCTTAATTAAGGAGATGATTTTATGCACAAAGAAATCACTTATGGCATAGAGGAAGTGCGCGCGGGTGAATTTACCAACGCCACCAACGTCACCAGCGTGAGCATTCCCTATTCGGTGAGGGAAATCGGCTTGAGCGCCTTCGAGGGTTGCACGGGGCTGGTGAGTATCAGTTTGCCGTCCAGCGTGAGGATAATCGGCGGGCGGGCTTTCGAGGGTTGCACGGGGCTTTCGACGGTCGTTATCCCGGAAGGCGTCGCGGAAATCGGCGACAACGCTTTTAAGGACTGCAAAAATCTCGTCAACGTCAATTTGCCCGCCGGTGTAAAGACAATCGGAAGCTATGCGTTTGAAGGCTGCGTAAAGCTGGCGAAGATAACCGTTTCGCCCGGGCTGAAATGGCTCGGCTCCAACGTCTTTCGCGGTTGCAAAAGCCTGAAAAGCCTTGACATTCCCGAAGGCGTCACGGATATTGAAAAATACTCCTTCTCCGGTTGTACGGATTTATTGGGCGTTAATCTGCCCAAAAGCATCGAGTATATAGGCGAGTACGCTTTCAACGGCTGTAAAAGTTTCAAAAGCATAAGCCTTTCGGCGAGCGTCAGGGAAATAAGCGAACACGCCTTTTCGGGGTGCGCGGCTTTATCGACGCTGACCATGCCGGCGGGGCTCAGGGAAATCGGGGACTATGCGCTGAAAGACTGCGTAAACCTGAAAAGCGTTTTAATCCCTCCCCTTGTTGAGAAAATCGGCGAAAACGCCTTTTATAACTGCAAAAGCCTTAAAGGAATAAACGTCGATAAAAATAACGCCGTGTACTCTTCCGAAAACGGCGTGCTGTTCAATAAGGAAAAAACCGTCCTGATTGCCTATCCGTCCGGTAAAGTCGACGCCGCTTACACGGTTCCCGAAAGCGTTTCGGAACTGGGGAAATACGCTTTTATGAGCAGCAAAAGCCTCAAAGAGCTGAAACTTCCGCCGGGACTTGCGCGTATCGGCAACGCGGAGTTCAAGGGCTGCATCAATCTGGCAGGTTTTACGCTCCCCGACAGTATCACGGACATAGGGGAAAGCGCGTTTGAGGAGTGCATAAGCCTTAAAAACGTGATTATTCCGGGGCGGGTGGCGGAGATAAAGAGCAACACCTTCAAAGATTGCAGGAAGCTGGCGATGGTGGCTATTCCCGACGGCGTGACTTCGATAGGCTGGGGCGCGTTCGACGGGTGCGAAAAGTTAATGGGGGTGAACCTCCCCGACAGCGTCACCGAAATCGCGTGGAACGCGTGGAGCGGGTGCGTGGGGCTTTCGAGCGTTATGCTGTCGGATAACATATCGATAATCGGCGGCGGGACGTTTTACGGTTGCGCGGGCCTGACGGAAATCGACATTCCGCCGAGCGTTATGAAAATCGAGAAAAGCGCGTTCGAGGGCTGCGAAAACCTGAAAACGGCTTACATACAGACGCGGAAGGCGGACATAACGATAGACGCCGAGGCGTTCCCCAAAACGACGAAGCTGGAATTCGCGAACGGGTAAACGGGTTTTCGGTGATTGCTACTATGTAGGAGAGGTGCTTTGTATGATAGCCCAAATCAGCGCAAAAATAAATGATATTAACGAGAAGATTGAAATACCAAACGAAATCACCCTTGCCGCGTTTGCGGAAAGCGAAGAAATGGTAAAAAACAACTCCGGCAGAGAATTTGCTTCCGTAGAAGAAATGCGAAAGTCTGTGTCGGAAGAGTGAGGGTATTAAAAAACACGTTGCGGTATGTTTTTTGTTCCCGAAACTATTGACACCGCGTATTTTATGTGGTAAAATCTATAAAAAGTATGTTCTTGTTAGGAGGTTCTTATGTACTCTTGCTCAAAATGCGGCAATGTCCTCAACCCCGACGGCGTATGCCCGAATTGCGGGACGGCTCACAGCATTCCGCAGTCCCCGCAGCCGCCCGTCCAGCCACAGTTTCAGCAGCCGCCGCAACCGCCGCAGCAGCAGTTTCAACCGCAGCAGCAGTTTCAGCAACCGCCGCAACAGTTTCAGCCGCAGTTTCAGCAACCGCCTCAACCGGCTCAGCCGAGCGTCGTGGGGATTTTTTTCAATAAAGTAATAGGCGTCTTTAAGAAGCCTTCGACCGCGGGCGCGACATTTGCCGGGGAAAGTTCCTACGGCTCGTCCTTCATACTGCTTGGCGCCTTTGCGATTTTTACGGGTCTTGCGGTTATGGCGCCTTTCGGGAGGATGTTTAAAGATTTCGACGATTTTCCCGCGTTTAAGTTTTTCCTGTATTACGCCATACTCGCTTTCGCGATGGGGGCTGTTTTTCCCGCCGCGCTTATGGCGTTCACGAAGGCGTTCAAAGGGCAGACGGACTATCAGCGTATGCTCGGCGTTTCGGGCGTGTGCAACCTGATGATGGTGCCGACCACGGTTTTATGTTTATTGCTCGGGCTGATAATGCCGTTGGACGAATCCATATTCAACTGGTTTTTGATTATCATCGGCGTCGCCTTGGCGGGGCTGGTATTCGGGCAGGTCGTTACGCTCAAAACGCTGGCTCAAACAGGGGTTGAAGACGATAAAAACGTCTATGTAGTCCTGTTTTCGTTCTTGTCCATGTTGGTCGTGTGCTTTATATTGACTAAGATTTTGGACGCGATATTTGAAACCGGTGTAGGCACCATTACGGGCGTCCTGTCCTAATAAAAAATATTTTTTTCGGAGGTCTTTATGTACGCTTGCTCAAAATGCGGCGGCGCCCTCAATCCCAACGGCGTATGCCCGAATTGCGGGACGGCTCACAGCATTTCGCCGCAACAGCCCGTTCAGCAACAGTTTCAGCAACCCCCGCAACAACAGCCCGTTCAGCCGCAGTTTCAGCAACCGCCTCAGTCTTCCGGCGGGAACCCTCTGGATAAGTTTTTCGCCGTGAACAGCGAGGACGACGCCAACGTGGTTTTAGGCGAAAAGCGGTTTAAGGTTCCGCTTGTCGTCGCGGTTTTGGCGGGTCTTAACGTGATTTTCTATTTCATGCCTTTTTTGACCGCCACGGTTCTCGGCGCGAAAATGAGCGTTTCGCTGAGGGTGTTCAGCGGAACGGCGAGCATGGGAGGCATGAGCGCGAACGCGGATTTAAGCGGTTTAGACCTTCTGCTCTCCGTTATTTTGTTCCTCATACCGGTTCTTATCTGCGGTTTAGCCGTCGGTTTGTCTTTTTTCGCCGATAAGGTTAAGTCGGCGTTGCGGTTTTTGGAAGGAAAACTCTTTTTATCCTTGACGGCGGGCGCGGGCGGCGGGATTTTGTTCTTAATCATTTTCCTTGTCGCGTATTCCGAAGACGGGCTTTCCGTAGGTCCCGGAATTGGTTGGGCTTTGTCTCTCCTGATGTATGTGCTGATTGGCGCAATATCTTTCATGTGTATGAAAAAGACGAAATAAACAAGTAAAAAGGAGAATATTATGTACGCTTGCTCAAAATGCGGCGGCGCCCTCAATCCCGACGGCGTATGCCCGAATTGCGGGACGGTTCACAACATTTCGCCGCAACAACCCGTTCAACAGCAGTTTCAGCAGCCCCCGCCGCAACAACCCGTTCAGCCGCAGTTTCAGCAACCGCAACAGCCTGTTCCCCCGCAGTTTCAGCAACCGCAGCAGTCTGTTCCCCCGCAGCTTCAGCAACCGCAACAGTCTGTTCCCCCGCAGTTTCCCTCGCAACAGCCCGTAGCGGAATACGGACCGCCGCCCGTTATCGGTGATATGCGCGTCGGGAAGAACAATACCGGAGCCGTGGTCGGCGTTCTCGCCGGGGTGGCGGTCGTCGCGGCTTTGTTGTGGATTTTCGTGATTTCTCCCGGCGGAGCCGAGAAGGTCGCGTTGGATTACGTAAAGGAGCAAATCACGAGCAGCGGCGTCGATTACAGCGAATACGGCGCGAAAATAAGTTACAAAGTCGCCCATAAAGACAGCGGTAAGGGTCTGTATGTGGTGGACGTGGCGATAAGCATGACTTACGAGGGCGTAACCATGAGCGGCGGCACGCTTGTAATAATCAAGGTTGACGGGAAAAACGCGAGTGAATTCGACGATTTCAGTTACGGCGACATGGGGTATTATGACAGAGACGAGGCGCTGTCGAACGCGAAGGAACGCGTGAAAGATTATTGACAGACTGCTTATATGTAAAGCGGCTTTTCCCCGCAAAGCAAAGACAAAGCCCCGCTCAACCGAATTTTCGGCTTAGCGGGGCTTGCGAATGTCTAAGCGAATTTTTTGTGCAAAATACAACGAAACCCCGCTTGACAACTGCGCCGAACGGCGATATAATAGACGCAGATAAGGAGTGAGATACTATGGTTGATTATCAGGTAGAACTTGAGCAGTTGGCTTTCGCCGGAAAATATGTCAGTGTAAAAACAGACGGTCGTGGGCGTATAGTTGGAAAGTTTATAGG
>JAIRWE010000180.1 GCA_031253365.1 Oscillospiraceae bacterium
TATGAGGACAAACTCGTGCTTATCGGGTTAAACCGCGTCTATATCTTCGGCGCGGAGGGCGATGTTTTGTATGAAAT
This sequence comes from Oscillospiraceae bacterium, assembly GCA_031253365.1. Lineage (GTDB taxonomy): Bacteria > Bacillota > Clostridia > Oscillospirales > Ruminococcaceae > Ruminiclostridium_E. Next base: position 78 of record JAIRWE010000180.1, read on the forward strand.
AATGCTTTCAGAGCCGGATAACGCGGCGTTTTTCGCCCGCGCGGGCGACATTGACGCTGAGGGGAATATTTGGATTTTGGACGGCAAGATTGAATCCGGCGAAGGGATGGGGACCGTTTATCGCGACCTGCGTATACTGCGCTTTGACTATGAGGGGAATATAACCGCCGAGATTGGGCTTGACGCGGAGTATTCCGGCGTTGACGGCGAAGCGGAAATGCTCGCCGGAAAGGACGGGTATTTCTACATACTCGCGGGCGGCTTGCTCGCGGCGTTTGACGGAAACGGGAACAAAGTTGAACCGCCCGCTGACCCGCCCGCGAATTATCCCGAAGACGGCGAATTGGTGACGGAAAGTATAATCAGGCTGCAAGACGGACGTATAATCGCGAAGCAGCATATCCTTGAAATAACGGTCGCGGGGCGAAATTATTACCATTTTTTCAGGGAAATAACCAACGGTGCTTGGGGCGCGGAATGGGAATGTTATGAGGAAAACATAGGCGCGTTAAGCGCAAGCTATCCCGCAATGTTCCTGACGGACGGGAACGGCGGATACGACCTGCTTATCTGCGGCTACGACGTCGTTTACGGCTACGACCTTGAAACGGGGGAACGGACGGAACTGACCGATTGGACAGCGACGGGGCTTGCCAAATCGTCGGAGAAAAATAGTATTTACAAGCACGTCGTAATGCTTGACGATTATTTTTACAGGCTCGGATACGGCGAAATATCGGCGCTCGGCGCGAACGACGAACCGACGTCAATACAAGGCGATACCATATCCGTTTACAGAACCGATAAAGACGCGGCTTCTAAAATCGGCAAAAAGACTATAACCGCCGCCGCCGCGGTTAATTATCCGACCGTACTCAATTTCGTAACCGGATTCAATCTGAATAATCCCTATTACAGAATCGAGTTGAAAACCTACACCGACGATTTTATGAACCGTGAAAGCGTTGACAGGGCGATTACGGCGTTCAATTTGGATATTATCGCCGGGAAAATACCCGACCTGATTTTTTTGGATAACGGTATGCCCGTCGGCAGCTACGCCTCAAAGGGATTATTCGCGGATATTTACGAACTTATCGACGCCGACCCCGATATGAAACGGGACGACTACCTGCAAAACATATTGAAAACGCTTGAAAGCGAGGACGGCAAACTGTACGCGGCGGCGGCTTCCTTTCAGGTTGTGACGCTCGCGGGCAAAGTTTCCGACGTGGGGAAAAAAACGGGATGGACTTGGGACGAGTATTACGCGCTTGTAAGCGGCAAGCCGCGGGGAATAATACCTATCGCCGACGAATACGCCGCCTTGTCAAAGTGGGATTTTTTAGATATGTCGCTTAGCATAAAACTGCCGGAATACGTCGATTTCAAGACGGGCAAATGCGATTTTGAAAGTTTGGATTTTATTGAGCTTTTAAGGCAAACAGACCGTTATCCGACGGAGAGGAAACGATTTGAACCTTCGGATTTGCGCGGGGGCGACCCGCTGCTGTTAAGAATTGAGCTTATGAACTTCTCGCCCTATAACGGCGCCGCCTATTACGAGGATATGTTTTTCGGGGAGGAAATCACCTTTATCGGCTATCCGACTACGGACGGGAGCTGCGGTTCCGCCTGCGTTTTTTACGACACATTCGCCGTTTCAAACAAAGCCAAAGATAAAGACGGCGCGTTCGCTTTCGTAAAATACGCCCTGACTGATTTTCAATACACGGTAGATTTCAATGGCAGAGGTATGGATACGCTCACGGGCTTTCCCGTCAAAACGGACGCTTTGGAAAAGTATTGCGAAAAAACGCTGCTTGAATTATCGGGCGGGCAAACTTACTACCTTGAGGGAGTGGAAATGAGAAAGCCCGGGGAAAATGACCTTTTGAAGATTATCGACCTGATAAAAACCATAACCGTCAGAGATACGTATGACAAGAGAATCGCGGCAATTATGCAGGAAGAATCCGCCTACTACTTCGCCGGGCAAAAAACAGCCGAGGAAGTCGCGGCGGTTATTCAAAACAGGGTTTCACTTTATTTGGCGGAGATGGGTTGAGGTTTGGAGGGATTGAAAGAATAAAAAACGCAATTTGGTAGAACGTCAATTTTTTTCATCATTTCGGTTAAGCGTTCTCTTAAGTGTACTGCGGGGAGGAAAACAGGTTTATGAGAAAAGCGATAGCGGTGTTTTGGACGTTTATTTTTGTTTTATCCTTCCCCGGTTGTAAAAAGAACATAGAAGATAATAATGTGGGTAACGGGAGTTTTTACACAATCGAGCAGACGGGTGAGGAAGTCAGACTTGACAATGTCTTCGTGTTCGAGTATTATGATGGCGAATTGGTTATAGCGGGACAGAGAAACGAAACAACGGCGGACAACGAGTTGACTACCGGCGTTTGGGTTTATACCTTTGACAAGACCGGCAAAAAGATTGCTGAAAACGAATTGCTCCTATTTGAGGGAGAAACGGAAATAATTTGTGCAGACATATGTTCCGGCGGCTTTCTTCGAA
>JAIRWE010000012.1 GCA_031253365.1 Oscillospiraceae bacterium
CACGCGCGGATATAACAAGAGCAGTCAAGGCGGCGGTTCTTCCGAGAGTGAAAGCTACGACAGTCGCGACCTTGTAACGGTTGACGAACTGCCCATTATAATGAAAGCAAAGGGCAAAAGCAAAAAATACGGCGGGTATTGTATACTTTTCGTTGACGAGTACAGACCGTTTTTCGTATTGAAACATCATACTTTGAAACACCCGCGAATGAGCGAAGTGGGCAGCTCGTTCCCGCAAAACAGGCATAATAACACCGATATTGAAAAAGAATACAGCGGGTACGACGACCGCGTCAAGGCGCATAAAGAGAGAATGGAAGCGGTACAAAAAAGCGATGATAAGACCGCAAAAGAAGTCGAAACCGATATAAAGGAAAAAGAAGCAGAGAAAGATAAAGCGGTAAATGACGAAATGAGAAACCAGTACGCCCAAAAACCGCGAGAAAACAGCGAATACAACAAAGACGATGAAGCGAATGAAGATGTACGCGGCGAGAACGAATTTTCGGAAAACGCCGAAGAAGAAATCGGCAAATGTCGCGAAGAAGAATTTGAAGAAAATGAATTTGTAAGGGAAGAAAACGCTTTTTTCAACGGTATGTAAAATATCGTCAATCAAAAGGAGGGATTATTCATGTACCAAGACGAACAGCTTAACAATCTGAAAACCACGGGGGAAACGACGTTCAGATACGTCAAGGAAATTTTGGCGTTTTTAAGAAAACTTAAAATGACGAACGCCGAAGAAAAAAATGTTCCTTTGCCTGCCGACATTTCCAACAACGACGTTTTTACGGGAAACGCTTTAGACGATATGGAATATATCCGCAACAACGGAACGGATATAAACGCGATTAACGCCATATCATCGCCCGAATTAAAAAACACCGTTTTGGAAAACTTAAAAACCGCGCAAGAATACGGTATGCTCGACGTTTCGCTTAACGGCGATATTACGCTTACGGAAAAAGGCGTTGAAGCCGTGAAAATGCGCGAGGAAGGGCTTTTATCGGCGAATGGGGACAACGAGATTATTGCCGCCGCAGAACAACAAGGAACGCTTGTTGTTGACGCGATTGAACAGCCGCACTTGCTTACAGGGGATATGTGGAACGACCTTGAATATTTCCGCAACAACGTATTGACGACAGAAATGCTTAACAATATCGCGCCGCCGGATTTGCAGAAATCCGTGAAAGAAAATATTGAGGAATTTTTACAACAAGGTTCGATAACACCCAATAAAGACGGCGGGTATACTTTAACGGCGAAAGGACACAAGCGGCTCGACAACCCGAATGTTCAAGAAAGTATCAAGGAAGAACAAATGAACGCGTACTCGAATACGGAAATTGAAACACGCGGCGTTGAACTTAACGGACTGGAAACTGATTTTGACTATTTCCGGTATTCCGACAGTTTGAATTACAAGGAAATTCAAGCCACCGCCGAAAAATACGGGTATAATCCGGAATTAGTCGGAAAAATCGGCAAGAACCTTGAAAACTGGAAAGAGCGCGGATTATTATCCAAATCCACGGACGGCGTTTACAAGATTACCGCCGAGGGGAAAAAAACGCTTGACGGATTTAATTATGCTCAAAGCACGGGGAAAGTTACCGAAAAAGCGATAAGCGCGGGAAAAGCGACGGAATCGTTAGCGAAAGGCGGCGAACTTGCCGCGCAGGGCGGTTCGGCGGTGGCGGGAGCGGCGGGAGTGATAATAGTAGTAACCAAAAAAATCGCCAAAGCGGTTGTCGCCGCCACCGAAGCGGTAAGCAGAGTGAATACCGCCTATAACGCCGCAGACAAGGCGGTTCAAACGCTTCAAAAATAATCTGCGCTTGCAGTTGATTATATAAAAAAACACAGTAATCTAAGGAGGAATTTCACAATGAAATTTTCAAAATCAAGAAAACACGGCAGGAATGTAAGAATCTTTCTATTTATGGTGATTTTTGCCCTGATGTTTAACATCACGGTATACGCAGACCCGCCACCCGGGGTGGAAACCGGAAATATGAACACTCTGCTTACGCTAATATTCTGGTTAGTGAGAATCATTATAGGCGTTGGCGGTGGAATACCATCGCTTATCAAAGTTGTACAAGGCAAGGTTGATGAGAACCCGCGCGATTTCAACGGGGGAATCGTGGGGTTGGTAGCGACCGCCATAGGTGTCGCCTCGGTAAGCCTTATACAAAGCATATTCGCACCGGGAGCAGGAGCAGTTGGTGCTGCAACGGGCGGATGATGAACCCGTTTTGAACGGCGGGTAACGCCGACCGTTACCCGCCGTAACCCCTTTTTCGTGCCATTTGTGGCACATTTTTCGGCGAAAGGATTTATTTGCTTGACAAAAACGCCCGAAAATGATATAATGTTGCCAACGAAACCGAAATCGGGAGAGAACAGCGTAATGAGCGGTATAGTAAAGCCTAAACTTGATATAATCTTTAAGAAAATGTTTACCGAAAACATTGATTTGCTTCACGATTTTTTGGCGAGCGCGTTGAAAATTCCCCACGATTCAATCAAGAATATTGAGGTTCAGAACCCCGAAATCCTCCCCGATGTGATAGACGGCAAACTCAG
>JAIRWE010000026.1 GCA_031253365.1 Oscillospiraceae bacterium
GTATGATAATCGCGCGCTTCGTCTGCTCGCGCCCCGCCGCCCCGTAAAGCAAAATCAACGCGGTGAAAACCCCGACGCCCGCGCAAGTCGTCGCAATTATCGGGTACATAACCGCGTCGTCGGGCAACCCGTTCGTAAATATCAGACAAAGGCTCGCGAAAAAAGCAAGCGCGATGCCCCCCAGCCGAAAGCCCCGCCAAATAAACAGGAATTCCTTTTTTATGCCCGCTTTAACTTGATTGAAAATCATACCGCCTCACCCTCTCCGCGAGGGAAGCCCTTTCCCAAGCTGAACCCCCCTCCCGTGACCGCGATGTATATATCTTCCAGCGTCGTGCTTTGGTTTATAAATTCCGAAAAACGGATTCGGTTTTGGATAATCAGCGCGAGCAGGGCGTCATAAAGCGCGTCGGCGTTTTCGGAATCGAGGATTACCTGCCCCGTCTTCGGGTTGTAAGAGCTTGCGGCGACAAGCGGGTTCCCCCGCATGAGGGAGGCGAAGTCCGCGTTCGGTTCGGCGAGTTTTATCATAATCCGCGAGTAGTTCTTTTGATGTTTCCTTATTATGTCGTCGATGTAACCTTCCTCGGCTATTACGCCGTCGTGCAGAATCCCGATTTTGTCGGCGACGCGCTCCACGTCCGAAATTATGTGGGTACACAGTATAATCGTCGTTCCCTCGGCTTTAAGCCTTTGTATAATCTTCATCACCTCCGCGCGCCCCTCGGGGTCGAGGGCGCTCGTCGGTTCGTCGAGAATCAGCAGGTGCGGCGAGTCGAAAATCGCGGCGGCGATGCCGAGGCGTTGGTTCATCCCCCTGGAATAGTTCTTTATCCGCCTGCGCGCACCTTCCAGCATACCCACCAATTCCAGCGTTTCGTGAATCCGCCTGTTGACGTCGCCTTTGTAATTCGCGCAGGCGGCGATATATTCCAGATACTCGTACCCGTCCATGAAACCGTGCAAAGCGGGCTGTTCGGTAAGATAACCGATTTTGCGGCGTTCGCCGAGCGCGGAGAACGCCACGCTTCCGCCGTCTTTGGGTATGATATCGCAGATAATGTTCATCGTCGTGGTTTTCCCGCAGCCGTTTTTGCCGAGAAACCCGTAAATCTCGCCCTTCCCTATGTTCATGTTCAGCCCTTTGAGGACTTGAAATTTCTTAAACCTTTTCGTTAAATCGGTTATTTGCAACAAAAAACCGCACCTCCCCCCATGTAGGCGCGCAACGGCTCGGGTATGCTCACGCTTTTGTCGGCGTTGAGATTGTTTTCCAGAAACGAGATTAACATTCGCGGCGGCGCGACGACGGTGTTGTTAAGCGTGTGCGGGACGTATTTTCTGCCGTCGGCGCCCCGAACGCGGATGTCAAGCCGGCGGGCTTGCGCGTCGCCCAAGTTTGAGCAGCTCCCCACTTCAAAATATTTTCCCCGGCGGGGGCTGAAAGCCTCCACGTCCACGCTTTTCGTCTTTAAGTCCGCCAAATCGCCCGAACAACATTCCGTCACGCGCACGGGGATATTTAGCGAGCGGAAAAAATCCACCGTGTTGGTATACATCTTCTCGAACCAGCCCGCGCTGTCACGCGGTTCGCAGATAACCACCATTTCCTGCTTTTCAAACTGGTGTATGCGATAAACGCCGCGCTCCTCTATTCCGTGCGCGCCGACCTCCTTGCGGAAGCAAGGCGAATAGCTGGTAAGCGCCTGCGGCAAATCTTCCTCTTTCAAAATGGAGCCGATAAACTTCCCGACCATGGAGTGTTCGGACGTGCCGATAAGATACAGGTCCTCGCCCTCGATTTTGTACATCATGTCTTCCATTTCGGCGACGCTCATAACCCCCGACACGACATCCCCCCTTATCATAAACGGGGGGACGTAATAGACGAAGCCCCTGTCAATCATAAAATCGCGCGCGTATGAAATAACGGCGGAATGAAGCCGCGCGATAAAGCCTTTGAGATAATAAAAACCCGCCCCGGAGGTTTTGCGCGCGCTTTCGATGTCTATTCCGTCGAAACTTTCCATTATATCCACGTGGTACGGGATTTCAAAATCGCGTCCCGCGGCTTCCCCGTAGCGGGCAATCTCGACGTTCTCGGAATCGTCTTTCCCTATGGGTACGTCGTCGGAAATAAGCTGCGGGATTTTCAGCATAATCTCGCGGATTCGCGCTTCCATAACCCGCTCGGCTTCTTCCAAATCCGCCACCTGCTTCTTTAACCCCGCGACCCGCAGTTTCGCTTTCTCGGCTTCTTCCTTTTCGCCCTTCGCCACTAACGCGCCGATTTCCTTCGCGGCGGCGTTCGCGGCGGCGCGCAGATTGTCCCCTTCGCTTTTGGCGGCGCGAAACCGCCCGTCCAATTCGATAACCTCGTCAACCAGCGGCAGTTTTTCGTCCTGAAACTTTTTCCTTATATTCTCCCTTACGATTTCGGGGTTGTCGCGCAAAAACTTTATATCCAGCATTTTTGTAACCTCAATTTCCGAAGTTATATTCCTTTTTCCTCGAAATATTTCCTTAAATCTTCCGATTGCGCGTCGGTCAAGCACCGTTTCGGGAATATGAAAATCAACGCGCGGTTGACGAACAGCATGAACATTTCGCCGTTTTCTTTCGAGAACAATTCTTCGGTGGCGGTGTTGATTTCGGTTTTGTCCGTTTTTTCGTCGCCTTCGTCCATAACGAAGGTTTCTATCTCGATTTTGTCGTCCCCGAACGACGCCGAGTACCTTTCCTCGTACATCTGTTCCAGCGCGGCGACCAACTTTTTGCGCGCGCGCGACGGTCTGAGCCACATGGCGAACAGCATCCCCGAAGCCACGGCAAGCCCCGTCCACGCGAGCAGGCTTGAGCTGTCCTTAACCAGTATGTTTATGAAAAGCGCGATGCCTATTATATAAGCCGCGGACATCATACCGGATTTCGCCAAGCCGTACTTTTTCCAGAACGCCTTATACGCCGTTTCAATTTCGGGAATGGTCACGTCGTAACTTATACTCAGCATTTAATCGGCACCCTCCGTATCAGGCGGTCAAAAGGCTCAGCCCCACCGCCGCGCAGACCAGACCCGCGATAATCCCTATGGCAAAATCGGCGTATTTCCGTCTTACCCAAAACACCGGCAGGTTAAGAAAAGCCACCGCCGCCAAAGAAAAAAACAAGAACGGTGCCATCGCGCGAAAATCCAGACCGAATAACATCCCCACGACGGAAAAAAACCAAAAACCGCCGCAACACACCGTCGCGCCTTTACGCGCGGTGGTAAACGGTATTTCGTCCCGCCCGCCGTCCGCGCCGCCTTCGCCGCCCGCGTTACCCGCGCCGCGCGGGGCGTCTTCGTCGCTTTCGCGGTAAACCCTCCCGGCTTTCCTCATTTTTTCAATGTTTTTTTCGTTGCGTCCGAACGAGTTCATAAAAACCGCCTCCGGGGTTCAAACATCCAGATTAACGACGTAACGCGCGTTGCGTTCGATAAATTCGCGGCGGGGTTCGACCTTGTCGCCCATTAAGATGGAAAAGGTTTCGTCCGCGCTCGCCGCGTCGTTCATTTCGACGCGCTTCATGGTTCGCGTGGCGGGGTCCATCGTCGTTTCCCAAAGCTGTTCGGCGTCCATTTCGCCCAAGCCCTTGTATCGCTGAACCTCGATTTTCCCTTTGTTTTCGCCCTCGAGCTCCCTTATGAAGGCGTCCCGCTCCTCGTCGCTGAAAGCGTACCGCGCCGCGGAAGGCTTACCTTTGACGAACACGTTGTACAGGGGCGGCTGCGCGATATAAACACAACCGTTTTCTATAAGCGGACGCATAAAACGGAAGAAGAAGGTCAGCAAAAGCGTTCTTATGTGCGAACCGTCCACGTCCGCGTCCGCCATAACGACCACGCGTCCGTAACGCAGCTTCGATATATCGAACTCTTCGCCTATTCCGGTTCCGAGCGCCTTCACCACCGGAATGAGCTTGTCGTTGTCGTAAACGCGGTCGATTCGCGCTTTTTCGACGTTGAGCATCTTCCCCCAAAGCGGCAATATGGCTTGAAACTCGCTGTTGCGCCCCTGCTTCGCCGAACCGCCCGCGCTGTCGCCCTCGACGATGTATATTTCGGTTTTCGTGACGTCTTTGTTGTAACAGTCGGCTAATTTCCCGGGCAACCCCACCCCGTCGGTAACGGATTTGCGCTTGGCTTCCATCGCCTTTCGCGCCGCGTCGCGCGCCGCCTGCGAGTTGATTGACTTCGCGACTATGATTTGCGCCGTTTCGGGATTTTCCTCGAAATAATAGGTCAGCTTTTCGGAAATGACCCTGTAAACGACGGGACCCACCTCGGGATTTCCGAGTTTTGACTTGGTTTGCCCTTCCAGCTCCGTTTCGGGGAGCTTTACGCTTATAACGGCGTTAATCGCCTCCCTTATCGCCTCGCCCGAAACGCTTTGCGCCTCGTTTTCGTCGCCGGACTTCTTTTTCGCGCCGCGAGCCTTTTTTGATTCCTCCTCGCGGAATTTCTTCACAAAATCGTTGACGACCTTATTGAGCGCTTTCTTAAAGGCGCTCTCGTGCGTCCCCCCCTCGACGGTGTGAATGTTGTTGGCGAAGGAGCGTATTGTTTCGCTGTTAAAATCGTTGTTGTACTGAAACGCCGCTTCCACGGTTATGTCGTCAATCAGCCCGTTGACGTACACCACGTCGCGGTGTAAAACGTCGGCGCCGCGCTTTTTCTGCAACCATTCGATATAGCTGACTATCCCGCCCTCGTAAGAGAAGCTGTCTTCTTTCACGTTGTTTTCGTCGCGCAAATCGGCGGTTTTTATCGTAAGCCCGCCGTTAAGGAAAGCCTGTTCCCGCATACGCTCAAGGATAACCGAATAGTCGTATTCCACGCTTTGGAAAATCGCGCCATCGGCTTTGAACCTGACCCTCGTGCCGCTTTTTTCGGTTTCGCCGATTGCTTTCAGTTCCTCGTCGTAGTGTCCGCCGTCCCTGAACCTTTGAAAATAGACCTTCCCCCCGCGATAAACCTCAAGCTCCAACCACTCGGACAGGGCGTTCACCACCGACGCCCCCACGCCGTGCAGCCCGCCCGAAACCTTATACCCGCCGCCGCCGAATTTCCCACCGGCGTGCAAGACCGTATAGACGACCGTCGCCGCGGAAATCCCTTCCTTCTGGTGAATGTCAACGGGAATCCCGCGCCCGTTGTCCGCCACCTCTATCACTTCGCCGGGCAGAATTTTCACGCTGATTTCGGTGCAAAAACCCGCCAAGGCTTCGTCGATGGCGTTATCGACTATTTCGTTGACCAAGTGGTGAAGCCCCTTGGGT
>JAIRWE010000077.1 GCA_031253365.1 Oscillospiraceae bacterium
TATTGACTTTTTATAGCCGATATATTCCGTCGTTCCCTTTAAAAACGACCTGCTGTTCCGACGCTTCATAATCCGTGCTTTTATTTTACTTCCACCTACACTCAATATAAACAATATCCACAGGAACACCGATTATTTTAATATCGAATTTTAGGCTTGTTTCAACCTTAGTGCTTGCGTTGTGAATACGGAAACTGAATTGCCAATCACCGTCTAAGTACAGTTCAAGAGTATTGTTGCTGTTTGGTTTAAAGCGAATGTCAATAATGCGCGTCGGCAGATTAGCAATAGGGATTATTTGTAATGGCTTGGTCTTTTCGCCGCTTTGATTGAGTGTGCCACGCAAGTTGAACGTCTGTATTTGCGTTATCCGTTTATTATCCACACTGATAACTTTATAAAAGTCAAATTGACCGAGAAGATACTCAACCATTTTCCGTGGAACGTTATTATGAGGATTTTCATTGCTCCTGCACACTTCATTCATGAAAGCGTTTAGCAGAGGAACATAAACATCTTGCTCTTTCGAGGGTAAATCGCTCCATTTAGCGCCGTTTTTCTTTTCAGCTTCTAAGTATGCAAAAATTGGCGCAATGTCCGCCCAATACTGTGCAGAGCATTTTACTCCGAACCACTTTTCGCCGAAGTCAAGCGATTTAGCTAACCTGCTGTGTTTCACGGCAAAGTGATTATGTTTTACGCTAAGCCCGATTTCCCGGTTTATACCGTTGCGAATAATTAAAATATCTCGAACATCGCCTAATTCGCCTTTATTATCTGGTTGAAGTTGTAACTCTAATTTATCGGCTTTGTTTTCAAGAATAATCGGCTCTAAATCCAACAAGGCATTAACCGCGGCTGTTGCACTTGTAAGGTATAGCGTTTGTTGATTTTCGGTTAATGTTTCCCAAGCTCTTTGCGAAGCTGAAAAACTGCTGTTCTTTATAACCTCAAAATTACATTGATACAGCTTTAATGCCTCAACAAACGAAAGCAAACACGCCATTTCATAAGCTCGCCCTTGGTCGTTGCTAAGTGTACCCATTTATATACCCCCGACACTTAAAGCAATCCGCGGAACAATGACATTAACGGAAGCTGTCTTCTCACAGAGAACCATATTCAGTTCGCCGGCTATTACATAAGCAAGATTAACGGGAACGGCATTACCAACCATTTTATAACCGTCATCAACGTTAGTATAGATAAACTCGAAATCATCGGGAAAAGTTTGTAATCTCGCACATTCACGGACAGTCATTCGTCGGTATAGATGCTCTTTGCCCTCGACAAATTTATGAAGATTTTTGCCTATGTTAGGCATTATCGGAGCTTGCGGGTGAAGCTGTGCTTGTCTGCCGCTTGCTTGTACGGTAAAACCGCACTCGTTCCATTGCCGTACACGGTTTCGGCTCATAAATATAGTTGAAAACCCCCCGATATAATATTCATGGTTTGATACTTTCACATCAAGGTTAGCTTTATTCTTCGGCAACGTGGGAACAGGGTTGTCCTTTAAATCATATATGGCGGACTTTAAATCTTTTCTAATTGATACCGGTTTCGGAAATGCAAAATTTATATTTAAATCTTTTCGTATACCGATATAAAAAACTCTTTTTCTGTCCTGCGGTATGCCATAATCGGAAGCATTAACCAAAGTAACCGATAAAGTATATCCGCAATCAATAAAAAGTTGTTTTATATTTTTAACTGCTGTTTCATGCCGTTTATGAAGCATACCGACAACATTTTCAGCCAGAAAGAATTTGGGGCGTTTCGCTTTCAGAATACGAACATAATCATAAAACAACTGCCCTCTCTCGTCGGCAATACCTTTCAATGTTCCCGCTTCCGACCACGATTGACAAGGCGGTCCGCCTATAATGCCGTCGCAATTTGGGATTTCATCGGCGTGTATTTTTCTTATATCTCTTTTATCTAAAAAGCCGTTATGATTTTTTTCATAGGTAGCCCAAATAGTTGAATCGTATTCATTGGCATAAACAACATTGAAGCCCGCCTGCTCAAACCCTAAGTCTAAACCGCCCGCACCCGAAAATAAACTTACGACATTCATAAAAACCTCCTTCTTGTTGTGAGCCTAAGCAAAAGCCTAAATCACATTGCCCGATTTTATTCGCAAGAACATTATACCACATTACGCCGACCTTGCCAAGTCCGTTACTTAAAAAAGTCGACGCGCATCAAAAACTCCCTGTTACCCGAGCCGCCCGGCACGGGGGAATCAATTACGCCGCTTACCGCAAAGCCCAGCGTTTTTGAAAACGCGGCTGTATCGGCGGCGATTTTCTCCCGCTGCGCCTTATCGACGGCGTTCTTGCGCTTTTTGCCCAGTTCAAACTGCGGTTTGATTAAAACCGCCGCCGAACCCCGATTTTTTAAGAATCGCTTTAATTCGGGCAACACCAATTTCAGCGAGATAAACGACACGTCAACCGCCGCGAAATCTATTTCGGCGGGAATAACGGAGCGGTCCGCCTTCCTTATGTCCAGCCGTTCCAGCGATACGACGCGCTCGTCCGCCCGCAAAGACGAGTCAAGCTGCCCGGTTCCGACGTCAACGGCGTAAACGCGTTTCGCGCCTTCTTGCAGCATACAGTCGGTGAACCCGCCGGTACTCGCCCCCACGTCGAGGCATATCAGACCGTTGAGGTCTATTCCGAACGCTTCAAGGGCGTGCCGTAATTTCAGACCGCCGCGGCTCACGTAACGGGGGCGTTCCCCGACAATTTCTATTATATCGTTTTCGCCCACACAGCGCGACGGCTTTTTGCAGATTACGCCGTTGACGGCGACGGAATTATTCGCGATAAGTTCGGCGGCGGCGGAACGGCTTTTCGCGAGGGAACGCTCGGCGAGAAATTTATCAAGTCTGTTCATTTTCCCCCGTATCGGCGGAAAGTATCAGGCTTAACTGTTTTTCCGTGTCCGCCGCCGGAACAAATCCGTTGTACGCCCTGATTGCGTATTTGCCTTTCCAGCCGCGCGCGAGCAGTTCGGAAGCGACAAACTCCCCGACGCCGCCGCGTTTTATACCTTCTTCGACGAAAACAACGTCTTTATAGCCCTTTATCACGTCGATGATTCCGTCGGACAGCGGATGTATTTTTATCAGTTGAAGCGTGTCGGCTTCCCCCCCGACCAATCGGTGGACTGTTCTGCCGTAGGTTATGATTAGTTTTTTGTTGCCCCTTTTTTTGAATAAGCGGAAATCATTCCCGATTTTGCCCCGCAGGGAACGTCCATGCGGGATTGAACCGCGCGGATAACGCACGGCGGCGGGTCCCGAAACCTCGTATAAAGCCCGTCGCAGGCAATCCCTCAGTTCGTCCGGTGAAGCGGGCGAAAACACGGTGAAATTCGGGATTAACGAAAGCATCGCCACATCGAATACGCCTTGATGGGTTTCGCCGTCCTCGCCGACGACACCCGCCCTGTCAATCGCCAAAACGACGCGCAGATTTTCAATCGCCGCGTCGTGGATAAGCCGGTCGAAACACCTTTGCGAAAATGTGGAATACACCGCGAAAACGGGTAACATTCCCTGAGCGGCCAGTCCGCAGGCGAACGTCACCGCGTGGCTCTCGGCAATTCCGCAATCAAAAAAGCGTTCGGGCAGGGCGTTGTTGAAATAATTGCACCCCGTCGCGTGTTTCATCGCCGCGCTGATTAGGCAGATTTTTTCGTCGTTTTTGCCCAAAGCGAGAATTTCCCTGCCGAAAACCTCCGAAAAGGTTTCTCTGCCGCGTAACGACTTGACTTTATCAAGCCCGTGATATTCGCCTGAATTGTGTTCGGCGGGCTTATATCCCTTGCCCTTCTTGGTTTTAACATGAATGAGGCAGGGGGAATCAATCATTTTGGCGAGTTCAAGGACTTCGGTTAATTCGGTTAAATTATGACCGTCCACGGAACCGTAATACTTAAAGCCGAGATTTTCAAACAAATTGCCTTGGTAAATGACGTTTTTGACTATTCTTTTCGTGCGGCTTATCGCGGTTTTCACGGCTTCGCCCGCCTGCGTTTTCCCGAGGAAGCCTTTGACGTTCAGCTTCGCCCTGTAATATTTCCTCGTCGCCCTTAAACGCGACAAATACGCGGAAACAGCCCCCGCGCTCCTCGAAATGCTCATTTCATTGTTGTTGAGTATAATCAAAATGTTCGCCCGGCTTTTCCCCGCGTTGTTCAGCCCTTCATAAACGCCGCCGTTAGTGAACGCGCCGTCCCCCGCGACGGCGATTACTTTGTGTTTGTCTCCCGAAAGCCGCATAGCCTCCGCCAAACCCAAAGCGGCGGAAACGGAAATTCCGCTGTGTCCGCCGATGAAGGCGTCGTGTTCCGATTCCGAGGGGCGCGGAAACCCCGACAGCCCGTTTTCTTCGCGCAGGGTGTTGAAACGCTCCAATCTCCCCGTAAGCAGTTTGTGGGTGTAAGCCTGATGCCCCACGTCGAAAACGAACTTGTCCCGCGGCGACGAATAAACCCTGTGCAGGGCGACAATCAACTCGACCGTTCCTAAATTGGAGGCTAAATGCCCGCCTGTTTCCGAAACGGTTTTAATGAGAAATCTCCGTATTTCCGCGCATAAACGCGACAATTCCACTGTTGACAACCTTTTTAGATTGTCGGGCGTGATGTTCCCGTTGAGATATTTCATACGTTAAAAGCCATCCCTATCAATATTCCCAGCAACGCCCCGAATACAACCTCAAGCGGACTATGACCGAGAAATTCTTTTAATTCCTTTGCTTTTTCCTCATCCTTTTTTTTCTCCGAATTATCCCGCTTTTCATCAATCAAGCCGTTTATACGGTTACGTAGCCTGTTCAGTTCCTTCGCGTGCAACCCCGCCGCCCTGCGAACGCCCGCCGCGTCGTACATGACGATTGCCGCCAAAATTACCGACAGCGCGAACACGGGTGATTGAGCCCCCTGCACGCGCAACGCGATTACCACCAGCGTACACACCCCTGACGAATGCGAGGACGGCATCCCCCCCGCGCCCGTGAGCCGCTCTTTCCGAAAAACCTTGTACTGTATCGCGTAGATTACGTATTTCAGTAATTGCGCCACGATAAAACTGAAAATCGGCGCGACCGCCAAGACATTGTAATATTCCTTTATAAATTCGGACATTCTAAATACTCCTGTCAAAGGCGTTTAACGCTAATTCTTTTAAAAAATCCCCGTCGGGCAGTTTTTCCGCGAATTCAACCGCCTTTTCCGTAAAAGCGCGCGCTTTTTCCCGCGCGGCGTTCACTCCGAACAGCAAAGGAAGCGTTTTCTTCCCGCCGTCCTTCTCGTCTTCAAAATCAAGCAAATCATCGATTATTTGAAACGCGTTCCCGAAAGCTATCCCGTAATTTTTCGCGATGTTGACTTTCCTTTTGTTAACCCCCGCAATCAACGCGCCGCAATGACACGACGCGCGAATCAACATTTCGGTCTTGAACCGCGTGATTTTCATCACGTCGTCCTCGGTAACCGAACCTCTCTCCGTTTTCTCAAAATCCAAATCCATCTGTTGACCGCCGATTAAACCGTCCGTTCCCGTTACGGCGGAAAGCACGGAGATTATGTTTAATACGCGGTTTGCCTTCAATCCCTTCGGATAAAACCCCGAAACGGCCGCAGTGTTGAACGCGAGTGCCAACAGCGCGTCGCCCGCCAACAACGCGACCGCCTCCCCGAATTGTTTGTGGCAGGACGGTTTCCCCCTTCGGAAATCATCGTCGTCCATGCAGGGCAGGTCGTCGTGAACAAGCGAAAAAGCGTGAATCATCTCAATCGCGGCGGCGGTATGAACGGCCTTATTGACATCCCCCTTAAAGACGCGGCAGAATTCCAGCGTGAGAACGCCCCTCAGACGCTTGCCGTTTCCGAGCAAGGAATAACGCATCGCTTCGGAAACGCAAAGTCCGCGGTGCGTTCCGAGCAACGCCGTTTCAAGTTCGTTTTCGATTAAGCCGACATAATCGGAAAGCCTTTTTTCATGTTCGGGTTTCATTGATTCGGCTCTCGTTCTCTATTCTTTCTATCGTAAGTTTGGCGGTTTCAATCCGGCGTTTGCAGATGTCTATCAATCCCACGGCCTCCCCGTAGAGTTTAAGCGCTTCTTCAAGCGGGAGGTTTTGGTCGTTCATGGCTTCCGAAATTTCGGAAAGGCGGCTCAACGATTGCTCAAAATTCAATTTTTCAGGCATTTTTACGAACGCGCCGCTCGCTTCGCGCATTAAAAGAAGATTGCGGCACGACAACACCACCTTTCAGCGTCAATTTTCAAACTTTTCCTCAACCCTCGCGATAATTTTCCCTTTGTGCAATTTTATATGAAGTTCATCCCCTATATCGACATAATCGGCGTCGGTAACGGTTTTCTTTTGTTTTGTCGATACGATTGAGTATCCCCTCATAAGCACGTTCATGGGGCTTAACGCCTCAACCCGTTTCATTTCCGCGATTAACTGACGACGTTTTCCCGCCATTAAAGCGCCGACGGCGTTCTTGACCTGATTTTCGAGTATGCCGAATTGCTTTTCGTACAAGGCTACGCGCGCCGACGGGGATTTCGCGCCGATTTCCCGCCGCAGGGCGTCCGCGCGCTCGGAGTTGAACGCGACAAGGCGCGTCGTTTTGATTTTCATTTCCGCTTTCAACGAGTTCAACGCCGCGTAAGTTTCGCTTAAATCCGGAACGCACAGTTCCGCCGCCGCAGACGGCGTGGGGGCGCGTAAATCCGCGGCAAAATCGCAAATTGTGAAGTCAATCTCGTGTCCCACCGCCGAAATTGTGGGGATTTTGCTGGCGAATACCGCCCGCGCCACGCCTTCGTCGTTAAACGCCTGCAAATCCTCCGCCGCGCCTCCGCCGCGCCCGAGAATAATAACGTCCGCGCCGTTTTCAAGCGTCTGCGCCTTGTCGAGCGCGGCAGTTATCGAGGCGGGGGCGTTCGCCCCTTGAACCAGAGCGGGAATAAGTATTAACTTGACCATCGGATTGCGCCTGCCGAGAACGTTCAAAATATCCTGAAACGCCGCCCCCGTTTCCGCCGTTATGACCGCCACGCGGCGCGGAGAACGCGGTAAAGGTCGCTTTTGCGCGAACAACCCTTCTTTTTCGAGTTTGTCCCGCAGTTCCAAAAAAGAGAGATAAAGCGCGCCCATTCCCTCCGGGTTCATTTCATACGTATAAAGCTGATACTGCCCGTCGCGTTCAAACACACGAACGTCGCCGCGTATTGTCACGTTCATGCCGTTTTCGGGATTGAACCTCAGCCCCGACGCGCTTGTCTTGAACATAACGGCTTTTATGGAAGAATTTTCGTCTTTGAGCGTGAAATAAAGATGCCCCGTCTTATGATGATTGGTGAAGTTTGATATTTCGCCCTTGACGTAGACATCTGACAGCGTTTCCTCGCTTTTGAGCAAAGCCGCTATTTTTGAATTTATCTGCGATACGGTAACCGCCAACGGTTCGCCGCCCGTTACATCCGAATCATTCATCGTTTTCACAAGACCGAAAACGGTCTGTCCTGCTTTCTTTGTAATACGCGCCCAAAAGCCCGCTTACAAAGCTGCAATCCTGTTTGTCGGCGTACTTTTTACACAATTCGACAGCTTCGTTAATAGCGACTTTATCGGGCATATCCGAAAGGCAATCCATTTCATAAAGGGCGAGCCTCAATATGGTAAGGCTGACCTTGGCTATTCGCCCCACCTTGCGCGTTTTGCTGTAACGCGCTATGATTTCGTCTGCCGCCGCGGTATTTTCAAGGACGCCGTTTATGGTCTTAACGACGGATTTGTCCGTTACAAGCTCAAACTCGGAAATGTTGTTTTCAATTATTTCCTCTATTTTATCGTCGTTCAACTGCGCTTGAAAAAGCAATAAAAACGCGGACTCCCTTTTTTCACGCTGCGTCATGGGTTTAACCGGTTTCCCCGTTCGCGCGAACCCCCGCGATTTTGACGTTTACTTTTGAAACGGCTATACCCGTCATATTCTGTACCGCCGACTTTATGCTGCGCTGTACCGATTTCGCCACGCGAACGGCTTTATTCCCTTCGACAACGACGATGCTTATGTCTATTTCGGCGGCTTCCCCCTTAAAAGAGGCGCGTATCGGCGATGAAAAGCGTTTGGCGATTAACAGCGGATTTTCGGCGGTTTCAAGGCGGTTTCCGTTTACCGAAACGCCCTTTATCTCCATTGCCGCGAGCTCCGTTATTTTGATAATCACGTCGCCTGATATTTTTAAGCCGCCCATCGCGGTATTGATTTTTTTGTCCATAAATATGACCTTTCCTTTCCCTGCGAGAGGTTTCGCGCCGAGCGGAAGGGTGAAACCTTGGGACGCGAAACACAAGCCCAGTATATCATAAATTTCATTATGACGCAATAGGCAACCCGCCGAAAATCGCCGGAAGCAGGTTTTAAGAGAGGCACCCTAATATCGGTATATGCGCCTTAATCTCGCTCCCCTTACGATAAAAGGCGTACCCGCTACCGCGCCGACCGCGATTATTCCCGCCGCGAGCAAAACGACGCTCGAGGATGCGTTCGCTGCGGGAGGTTCGTCGCCCCCCTGCTCAATTACGGGTTCGGTTTCATCCGGTTCGGATTCGGAACTCACGACTTCCGGAACCGCGGCTGTTTCCTCGGCGGTTTCGATTTCCGGCGGTTCGTCGGAGATTTCGGGCTGTGTTTGAACGGGAGACTGCGTGGGGGCGGCGGTGGGTTCGACCGTCGGTTCCACGATGATTATTTCTTCCTCGGTGGTGGTCTCTTCCTCGGTGGCGGTTTCTTCCTTGGTGGCGGTTTCTTCTTCGGTGACGGTTTCTTCTTCGGTGGCGGTTTCTTCCTTGGTGGCGGTTTCTTCCTTGGTGGCGGTTTCCTTTTTGGTAGTGGTTTCCTCTTCGGTGACGGTATCTTCTTCCGTGGCGGCTGTTTCCTCGGAGGAAACTTCCGGCTCGCTTAAATCACCCGGAGTATCTTCGGAAGGGGATATGCCCGCGGATTTTATCTGCGCCGCAGGGAACGCCGAAAAGCATACCGCCGATGAAATCAGAAGAGCGACAAAAAATTTTTTCATTTTCACTCACCTTTAACTCCCATCGCGATTGCCGCTTTCGCGGTGATATCCACGCAGGTTTCAAGCCCCAGCGCGCTGTTTATGGAAAGATGATAATTGTGGGAATGACCCCATTTGTTCTGGGTAAAGTAATTGTAATACGTAATCCGTTTTTTGTCCTGCTTTAAGACATAGGTGCGAATGTCCTCGCTTATATCTTTGTATTCGTCACGAACGCGCGCGATACGCTCGTTCAACGGAGCGTAAATGAACACGTTGAGACAGTTCCTTTCGTCCCTCAGTATATAATCGGCGCAGTTGCCCACGATTACGCAGGAACCCTGCCGCGCTATTTCCTGAATAACCTGCGATTGTGCGAGGAAAATCTGGTCGGAAACGGGCAGACTGGTCATATAAAGGCTGTAAAGCAGACTCGCGGTTTTCTTTTCCTCCGCTTCCCGTACAAATTCCTCGGTAAATCCGCTTTTCTCGGCGGTGTACTTGATAATTTCCCTGTCATAAAAAGGGATGCCCAACTGCTCCGACAGCATTTTCGCGACTATTCTGCCGCCGGAACCGTATTCTCTCGTAAAAGTAACGACACAGCTCATAATTAAAACACCTCCTGCTTTCTGACAATAATAATACATTATTTTTTTCGATTTGTCAAATGGCAAGATTAAAGAGGCAAGATTGCGGGAGCTCGGCGGACCTATTGACAAACATTTGCCGTTATGCTATAATGGGCGCGGGGTGTTCCGCGACAACCGTAAAGCGCACCTTTAGCTCAGTTGGTAGAGCAACTGACTCTTAATCAGTGGGTCCTGGGTTCGAGTCCCTGAAGGTGTAGAACTTCACCACCGACGCCTGCGTATGTCAGGCGTCATCTGAAATGTTAATCGGGGGAAGACGAAAGTGGCAAGGAAAAAACTCGGAATAAGCGGCAACTGCTATCAATGCGGCGGTCTTTTTGAGATTGAGATAATGCGAAAGCACATTCTCGCGGAACATAACGGCGGCGAGGAAGACTGTTATCTGTTGCGGGTGGAAAGCGCGGATTATTCGGATTACTGGCTTTTCATCGATGTGCCGAAATCTAAGAATGTCGGCGCGCTTGACAAGTTTTTAAGGGATATATGGTGCGAGTGTTGCGGTCATTTAAGTCAATTCTCGATTGCCAAATCAAGGAAACTTGAAACCTTGAGAGTCGGCGACGTGTTTGACTATGAATATGATATGGGGACGACTACCGCTGTCACGATTATGGTAGTCGGCGAAACCCGCCGCCCGAAGCAGCGGGCTAGTGTCCGTTTGCTTGCCCGCAATGTTGCCCCTGACTTTAAGTGTTTCGTTTGCAAAGCCGCGGCAACCGTAATTTGCGCCGAATGTATGTGGGGCGGCGATAACGCGGGTTCGCTTTTCTGCGACAAATGCGGCGGACAACACGAACATGGCGATATGCTCGTCCCGCTTGCAAATTCACCCCGCAGCGGCGAGTGCGGCTACACCGGTGAATTTGACTTTTACGGGTTCAAGGGCGACCCTGCTCGGGATAAGGAAACAAGCGTCGACATTCTTCGCAGGCATCATTGGGTTTTGACGAAAGAACCGGAAAGCGGAGCGGACGTAATTAAACTCATTAAAAACGTGGTGACCGAGCAAGCCGGTAAGGCTGAGATGGATTTAGTCGCGCAATTTCCGCAATTAGAGGAAGATATGGTTGCGCTCAAAAAACAATTAAGCGAAGTTATGGACAAAGACGATATGATTGAGATGTTTGACAGCTGCGCGGAAATTGTCGACAGAGTCATTATTCAAGGCAAGCCGCTTCATACTCTTGCCGAAATTATGGGCAGGAAAAAACTTGAGGAATTGCGTGAATACGGGAAAGAGCTTAAAATAGAAGACTACGCAAAACTGAAAAAGAAAGAGTTGGCAACCGCTATCGTCGCCGGCATGACAGCAAAAAACGGCAGTATTCAGAGAATGATTGAGATTCTTGACGGGGATATTTTTGAGCTTTTCACGGAACTCGCGGAATCTGACGAACCGATGCCCGCGTCTGATGAGGTGTTTATGTTCCCGCCTCTTATGTACGTAAATCTTATTACGGTCTTTGAATATAAGCGTAGTTATCTCTGTCTTGTTCCCGATGAGGTAAAAGCCGTTTACCGCAAAGTAAAAGACGACAAGGAGTTTTTGCGAGCCCGTAAAAACATCGGTATTCTCAGTAAATATGCTCTCGCGGCGGTTAACCTTTACGGAATAATCGAAGTGGACAAGTTTATGGAGATATTCTACGGCTACGGCAACAAATACGAGTGTACAAACCCCAAGGGTGTTGCGGGTTCCCTTTTGGCTATGGGTGCGTTGCGGCAGCAATATTTCACAAACGGCGGTTATTTGCTGGAAGCAGGTTTCGACACTTCAGAAATCCGGTATAATGAAGAAGCCCAAAAATTGATTAAGGCGAAAGCGGGCAAGCCGTATTACGTTCCGAAAGCGGATGAGTTTCTGAAATACGCGGACAACGAGTATTATGAGAAAACCCCCGAGATAACAGAGCTTGCGGAGCTTTTAAAAAAAATAGACAAAGATAATCGGCAGTGGGCTTTACTAATCTTTGACTATCGCATTCGGTCTGCCGCGGAACCTGATATCGACGAGATTATCGAGGAGTTTGAATCACAATGTGTCAAGTTCACGGCGGCTAACCGCAAAAAGATTAAAGCCGTGCTGGAGCGTATGTGCAAAACCACAAGAATGTGGGTGCATAACGGGTTTACCGCCGATGAAGCCGAAAAGCAATAACAAAACAGCCCGCCTTCACAGGCGGGCTGCCGTATTTCACACTTATCTGCTGCGGTATTTGCAATCATAAAATCCGGCAGACTATATCAATTTTATGGCTGCGTCGGCATTAACCAAAATCAAACAAAGAGGACTGCTTGTTATTCAGGCAACGAAACTCTGCTTTAATATTTCCGTTATTGGTGAGTCTGTCCATTATTAAATCATAATACGGCTTATGAATTTCCGAACCGATGAAATTTCGTTTAAGCTCCTTGCAAAGCAAAATTTCATTGCCGCTTCCGCCGAATAAAATTTGCACCGTGTCCGACTCTTTGGTAGACGCTTTGACGAACATTTCCACCAATCCTTTCGGAAGTTGGCAAGCGTGAAAGGTCTTGTCTTTTGAAACATTTTTCACGAGGTCAAAGTAACTCCAAGAATAAGGCATTCTGCCTTTTGAACCGTTGGCAATATTTCGCATAATACGCTTATCAGTAGGATTTTGATAAGGAACGGCGACATTGTTTTTATAAAATTTATGCTCCCTCGATTTAACGGCGTGAAGTATTGTTCTGTGAGCCGTGGTGAACCGATTTGGCGAATGTCCCACATTTGTGTTATATACCCAGACATATTCATAAACGTCGTAAGACGCCTCGTCTAAAAACTTCACTCTTAAATAAGCGTTCTGTTTCGGATAATTCAACATGAACAGATTGCCGTCTTGTTTCAACACGCGCAAGCACTCGCGGGTTAATTCTATATACCACTCGATATAGTCGTTCCATTTTTTTGTGTATTTTGCGCCGTTATAATTTACACCCACATTGTAGTCAGGATCGCCAAAAATCATGTCGACCGAATTATCGGGCAGACGCTTGAAAGTCAGCATTACGTCTTCGTTGAAAACTTGATTTAACGGAACGCGCAAATTACTCACCCCCTTAAATACGGCGAGAGAGCCTTTTTCAATTCGCTGTCGCTTAACACACATAATCCTCGACTGCGAGTGAATTTTTGAATTACCGCGGTTATGAGTTTTACATCGATTACACCGCCGGATTGAGTTTTAGCCGCAATGTCGTCAATAAATTTTGAAATTAACAATGGCGCGCTTATGAGCGACAGAACAGTATTGGTTCTTCCTGTTTTGCTTTCCGTCAAATTATTGAAATATGGCTCGCCTTTCGGAGCATGATATTTAACATCCTCGTTCCAAGATAAAAGGTCGACAAATAACAGCAATTGAAAAAGAGTTAAAGGGCTCGGTTCGTTGAATTTGTCGGCAAAGCCTTCCCGCAACACAAGTTTATCCAAATTATTTACAAGTTCACAAATCTCGTTTGACGGCGAATAACGCCATTTCCCGTCTTTTGAACAATGGTCGTAAAAGAAACACAAGCGGTACAGCAACACTAACGACTTTATGAAAGTCCCCTTGTGAACAAGAAATATTTTGAGTAAATGCCCCCATATATCCTCAAAAGAAAACTTTTCGGTACACTCTCTTTGGTTATACGTAACCAATGGGTACATATCATAGATGTTCGGCTTTTTACGCTTCGCTTCTTTACCGGGTTTCAAGAACGCCGCTTCAATACCGTTAATTATATTGACTGTTATTTTTGACTGTTCGGCGGCAGTACCCACAGGAAACGCGACAGCCTCCGTTATAAGACTTCGCTTTATTTCAAAAAAACGCTCTTTGCTTTCTTTGGTAGCGGGCTTGTCAGTGAACAAAGAGTCCATGAGAACATTTCCCTTTCAAACTTAAAACTTTCATTGGGCATCTCCGAAGACCTACTCGCAAAGGTTTCTCTCCTCTTTCACACCGTATCAAAAAGTTCGTCCATGATTTTTTCCTCGCCTTTTTTCAAAAATACCCGCCGAAACCCCGCGAGCCGTCCGTTTTCATAGCGCGTCACGACTGTCGCCCCGTCGTAATCACCGATGTTCTTCACGCGGGTTCGCCCGCCCGCGTTTTCAATCTCAAATTTTGTGTAAGACAAACCATGCCCGAATTTATAAAGAGGCTCCCCTTTGAAATAACGGTAAGTGCGGTTCTCCATGCCGTAATCCTCGAACGCGGGCAAATCGTCGGCGCTTTTGTAGAAGGTAACGGGCAATCTCCCCGAAGGGCAAACATTCCCGAAAAGTATGTCCGCCAACGCCCTCCCGCCTTCCGCCCCCGGATAGAAGCACTGAACGACGGCGCCGCATTCCTCGTTTTGCCGCGTAAGATTTACGCAGCTCCCCGTCACGTTGACGAAAACAATGGGTTTGTTCGTTTTTTTAATTTCCTCGTATAACCGTTTTTGCACCGCCGGAAGCTCCAAGTCGATTTTATCACCGCTGTCGGTTCCGTTGTAAGCGTCGCTTTCTTCCCCTTCGTACAATGCGTTCAAGCCCATTATCATAATAACCGCGGCGGAATTTTCGGCGGCAAGAACCGCCTCGCGCGCGGGGTGTTCCGACCATTCCCCCGCTATG